>CAZATM010000034.1:0-13896 GCA_964488065.1 uncultured Neisseria sp. | reverse complement strand
GGAAATTTATTCTAAAAAGGTTTGACAGTGGTTTTTGCTTTGTGGCATAATAACCACCTCGACAAAAGAAGCTAGTCGCAAATTGCGGGAATAGCTCAGTTGGTAGAGCACAACCTTGCCAAGGTTGGGGTCGCGAGTTCGAGTCTCGTTTCCCGCTCCACGCTGAACACAAGTATCCGTTTGTGGCGGGGTGGCAGAGTGGTTATGCAGCGGCCTGCAAAGCCGTGGACGCCGGTTCGATTCCGACCTCCGCCTCCACAAACTTCTTTTTGAAATGGTGTCTAACAATGCCGCGGTGGCGAAACAGGTAGACGCAAGGGATTTAAAATCCCTCGGAAAGTAATTTCCGTGCCGGTTCGACTCCGGCCCGCGGCACCATTTTCAATGTCTTCCTTTCAATCAAATTACCTATCATTATGTTAAAATTCAGTTTACAGCGCGAAGTTCGTGGTGATTACCAGCCAACCAGAGTTCAGATTGGCAAATGGTTACGCCGAAGTTTGCAGTACAAATTTACTACTAGTATTATTAGCATTTCAATTGTCGATAGCCAAACCTCACAAGAACTAAATTTAGATTATCGCGGAATAGACAAGCCGACCAATGTTATTTCATTGGAGTATGCTGCCAGTCGCGAACAATTTGCACTTTTAAGTGGTGAGTTGATCCTTTGTGATGAAGTTATTATCCGCGAGGCGCAGGAGCAGGGGAAACCTGTTCTGGCCCACTATGCACATATGATTATTCACGGGATGCTGCATTTGCAGGGCTACGACCATTTGGATGAGCAAGAAGCTAATCAGATGGAAGCACTGGAAATCAATTTATTGCAACAATTGGGATTTGTCAATCCCTATCAGGAAAATTAATTACATGAAAAGTTCTTTTCTTAAGCGCTTATTTACCACACCAATTACTACTCGTAAAGAATTACTGGAAATCATTAAAACGGCGGCTGAACAAAATATTTTTGACCGCGATAGTTTGCCTTTGATTGAGGCGGTATTGCAATTTGGTGATATGCGTGCCAAGGATATTGTTTTGCCACGCCACGAGGTTGATTTTATTGATGTTAATAGTTCGGTAAATGAGGTCATGCAGATTATTCAGTCAACCGGGCATTCGCGTTTTCCGGTGGTTGATGGAAATCTTAATCAGGTCGTAGGAATTTTTCATAGTAAAGACATTGTTCAATTTATCTTGAATCCCGAGGATTTTGAATTGCGCGGCTCACTACGGCAGGCGATGTTCGTTCCGGATATGAAGCCGCTGGATAGTTTGCTTTATGAAATGCGAATTAAACACAGCCATATGGCGATTGTCGTTGATGAATTTACCAATGTTGCCGGAGTTATTACCCTTGAGATGATTGTTGAACAGATTATCGGTGATATTGATGATGAACATGACTCGCCGGATGATGAGCATGCGGTAGTTGAAGTGGCGCCGCATGAGTACCGGGTCAAAGGTTATTGTGGGCTGGAGCAGTTTAATCTTGCTACCGGTCTAGACTGGCAGGATGAGCAAGTGGAAAGCCTTGGCGGTTATGTCAGCAAGCATAGCGGACGGATACCTGCCAGCGGTGAAGAGTTAACCCTTAATGGCTGTTTAATTGAAATAACCAGTGCCGATAGCCGCAAGATCAATTTACTTAAAGTTATGGTAATTAAAAATGTTTAATCGTGGCTATTTCAATTATTTATTCTTGCTAATTGCTGGTGGGATAAGTGTGCTGGCATTTGCACCGTTTAATCGCGGTTTATTTATCATAATTTCGTTATTTGCTTTATTGTGGTTTAGTGCCGACTGTCTTAATGATAAAAACTCTCGGCGTTTAGTCAGTGGCAGTTTTGCCTTTGCTGCGGGATTTTTTCTTGCGCAACTGTATTGGATTTTCTATTCACTCTATTTTGTCATTCATACTGGGATAGTGGTTGCGTTATTGTCACAAATTGCCTTTTCGGGGGTGATGACAGTTTTTACCGTTCTTTCGTTATGGTTGTTTAAAAAAACAGCTACCCGCTCGCTGAAGTTTAATTATCTATTTTTGTTTCCCAGTTGGTGGGTTTTGGGTGAATGGCTGCGTGGCTGGATTTTTACCGGCTTTCCATGGTGTGATGTTGGTTATACTCAAGTAAGTAATTATCTGTTAACCGGATTTTATCCGTTAATCGGTAATTACGGAGTTTCATGGTTGATGCTGAGTATTATTGGTTTTTTATTTATTGTGGTACACAATCGCCAGCAATTGCTTGGTTCATCACCGCAAATTGGTCGTCCGCAGCGCCTAGCAATAGTTTATTTTATGCTTTTGGCGATTGGCGGTTATTATCTGCATGATCGGCAATATACTGAAAATTATGGTCGTCCGACTAAAGTAGCGCTGGTGCAGGGCAACATCTCGCAAAACGATAAATGGGACGAGTATAGTTTTATCAATAATCTGAATGTTTATATTGGCCTAATTGGTAGCAGCAAAGCCGATCTTATTATCTTGCCGGAAACGGCAATTGCTACGCTGATTAGTGAGTTGCCACCGCACTACTTGGCTGATTTAGCCAATTTAGCTAAAGCCAATCATGCGCAATTGGTGATTGGAATGCCGCGGGTAATAAATTCCAGTGGGGATTATGTTAATTCGGCAACCGTGGTGAGTGAGTCGGGCATGCCGTACTATGCCAAGTCGCATTTGGTTCCTTTTGGTGAGTATATTCCATTGCGGCGTTGGTTTGGCAATTTATACCAGCTATTTAATTTGCCGTTGGTTGGTTTTAGCGCTGCTAGTGTCCAACAACCACCTCTGGTGCTGGCAAATCAGAAAATTGCCTTTAATATTTGCTATGAAAATGGTTTTGCCAGTGAATTGTTGGCAGCTGCGCAACAAGCGACATTGATGGCAAATATCAGTGATATGGTCTGGTATGGTAAGAGTATTGCCAAAGATCAGCATTTACAGATTTCACAGGCGCGAGCCTTGGAAAATCAACGCTATTTTATTCAGGATACCAATACCGGCAGTACCGCAATTATCAATCCTGCCGGGCAGATTCAGTCACGGTTGCCGGATTTTACCCGCCAGGTATTAATTGATTATGTGCAAGGACGGATCGGAGTTACGCCATATCAGCATTATGGAAATTATCCGCTGATTATTTTATTGCTATTATGCGTAGTGCTAGCGACACTATATAAGTGGTTTAGTAACCGATCCCGCGATTAGTTCCCAAGCAAATATAATTATACTGGAGTTCAGCAAGTGAACCGCTATTAACTGGGCTCCAGTTTGACGAATCAAGACGATAGCTTTTCAGCGGTTTTCCATATTCATCATAAATTGAGCTGGAATCAATCAGATATTGTTTTTGGCTGCAATCCATTTTCCACCATGACAGGCTGAATTTATATTTTGGTGTCAATCCATTATAGCTAAAGTTATTGGTATCAATAATGGTTTTGCGATCCTGATAGCGGCTGATATTTTTTTGCCCATCACTTAGCTGAATACTCGATTCATTGATTTCATCGCTAATGGTGTTATTTTGAGTGGTTCCTAAATAGCGCCAATTATCACCGCTGCCACCAGGTATGATTCGTGGCGGAACTTTTGGTACCGGCGATTTGCGCGAGGAGTAGCGGCTTTTACTACTGGCATTGGTGTTGGTAGCACAGCCAGTCATTAAAACGCTAATCAGACTTAATAACAAGCATTGTTGCCAAAATTTAATCTGCATGGTAATTATTTTTCTTGTAATAAAAAAAGATGCCACCAATCGGAGCATCTTTTTAACGTTTTTGCTTAGCTTATTTTTTGGCTACTGCATCTTTCAAAGATTTACCTGGCTTGAATTTAGGTGTTACAGTTGCAGAAATTTTAATTTCTTTACCAGTCTTAGGATTACGACCAACGCGGGCAGCCCGCTCGGCAGTAGTGAATGAACCGAAACCTACTAAAGTAACAGTTTCACCCTTTTTCAATGCAGCAGTTACGCTTGCTACAAATGCATCTACTGCTTCACCAGCTTTAACCTTGGATAAATCAGCACTCGCAGCAATAGCTTCAACTAATTCTGCCTTATTCATAAATCAGCTCCAACAAATAATTATTTAAGAAATATATCTACAAGACATGTTTATATCAAAGCTCAGCACGAAAGTCAATCTAAATTTACATGAAATCAATGATTTAAATATAAGCAATTGAAGTGTAATGTTATAATTGTGTTATAAAAAAACACACTTGGTGGCGTATTTTTGGGGTTTTAAAAAAATATTTTAAGCTATTATTGGTTTATAAATTCGTCAATCGCCTTAATTCGCAGGGATTGTACCAGTTGAGCCGCTTGTGATTGAGGGGTGTTTTCTAGTTGTTTAGCGCCCGGAATCTCCTTCACTCGAGATGCTAGATCGTGATAGCGCTGGAGTTTTTTAATCGCAGATGCATCGTGTTTAATGTTTTGTAGGTAGTCATAAAATAACTGGCATAATTTATTAAATTCAGGGTAATTGCGCCAGATTTCTAAGTGGCGGTATAACGCCAAAATTTCTTCGCCCTGCGTTGGTTGCATATTTAGGAGTAAATTTAGCTGATATATTTTAACCAACCGCTGTTGACAAGTTTTACTAAGCGTCAGCTCATTATAGTCATTGCGATTGGGAGCGTTGACAAATAGTGCCAAGACTAACCAGCGCTGCTCGGTGTCGGTCGCCGTGGATAAGTTGCTAATAAATTCCGACCATCGTGGAGTTATTGCCTGCGTGAGCAATGGGAAGAATACTGTCAAATTTGCCGAGTCATGTAAAACTGAAAAAAATCTGTCACAGTGTGGATAGCATAATGCTTTGGCTAGTTCGCCAGCAATCCGTTCCCGGCTGACACTCGCTCCTTCACCGCTAGCCGCCATTTTGCGCAGCAATTCCATGGTTTCAGCGGCAACTGCAAAATCAAGCTGCGCCGCAAACCGTGCTACCCGCAAAATCCGCAACGGATCTTCACTAAATGCCGGTGATACATGGCGGAGGATTTTACGTTTTAAATCGTCGCGACCATGATAAGGATCTATATAATTACCCATACCATCTAGGGCGATGGCATTGATGGTTAAATCCCGCCGCGAGAGATCCTGCTCTAGAGTGATTTCAGGTGCGCTATTGATAGCAAAGCCGGTATGTCCTGCCGCGACTTTGCGTTCCTGACGAGCGAGGGCGTATTCTTCTTTTGTGTGCGGATGAAGAAAGACCGGGAAATCCCGCCCAACGGGGATAAATCCACGCGCCAACATTTCTTGCGGCGTGCTGCCGACCACCACATAGTCACAATCGTGCGGGATTAACCCCAGTAGCTGATCACGTACGTAACCGCCAACTTTATATATCTGCATCATTAATTTTGTTGGGAACCACTGGCATCGCCGCCGGTATTGTCATCATCAACAATATAAGTCATATTTTGATTATTGATGTTTTGTAAAAATGCCAGCATGTTAACCGAAGATGTGCCAGGTTGCAGTAAATTATCATAAATTAATTTATTACTCAGCACTTTCTGGACATAATCGCGGGTAATCTGGAATGGAATCAGTTCAACCTGAATTCGATTATCCTTATCGCCAAAAACTTGTTGCCAATGATGCGCCCGTCCCGGTCCGGCGTTATAGCCGGCCGCGGCATAAATTGGATTGTTGCCAAATTTTGTTACCAAATGGGCTAAAAACCAAGTGCCGAATTGGATATTGCATTCATAATTTTTGAAGCAGTTGCTGGTTTTAAGTTTTTTGGCAATATAGTTGGCGGTATCCGGCATTATCTGCATCAGTCCCACGCCGCCATCAAAAGCCAGTGCATTGGGATTAAAGCGGCTTTCCTGGCGGGTTACAGCCATTGGATAGCTTGGTGAAATACTATTAGCTTGGGCATAACGGCGGTACTGCGCGGTAAATAGCAGCGGGAAACTTAATTGGGCGGACTTATTGGCTAAATGGTTGGCGGCGTAGATACTCATATCATTCCACCCGATATTGAGCGCCTTTTTACTGATTGTAGCAATATCCGCATCATTGGAGTTTTTAATGACAAAATGAAGTGTTTGAGTCGCGATTTGGGTTAGAATGCCACTGTGAATACTTTTTGCCGTTTGATACAGCGCAAAAGATTGCGCCACGGCTTGAGCATATTCCAACTCATTGCTTTTACTGGCTTTGGGTAGATAGTTTAGATTTAGTGATTTTTGTAATTCGGCTTGAGCCAATAGCGAATAATAACTATAATCTGTCGGAATTTTTTGCAATGTAGTGGATGCTAGTTGCTGTTGTCCCAACTCTCCCGCGGCATAAGCTTTCCAGTACAACCACGCATTGCGATTTTGGAGTTTCTCCGGCATATTGTTGATGGTGGCTAAAACCTGCTGCCAATTACTGCTGTATAGATAGCTGCGCACCCGCCACTCATATTCATCATCGGATAGCCATTGATTGTTACCTAGGGCAATTGCTTGCAATGATAGGCTGTACATTTGCTTGATGGCCAAATTATCGGCGATTTGATTGTATAAATATTGGCGGGTAAAATTGTCCAATTGCGCAGTTGATAATTCACTCATTGCCTGATCCGGTGACTTTATACTCAGGCTGCTAATCCGATAAACCATTTGATAGCTGTTGATGCCTTTACTGGATTGCGGCAAACCGTTCAATGGTGAGTAGTTGAAAGTGCCAGCCAATTGGTTAAACTGCGAAATTTGCCCATTGCTAATCAAACTATACAAAAACGGCTTGAGATAAATTTTTTGTTCCAGAGTGTTATTGTTAAGTTTACTGGCAATCAACGACACACACCACGCGGGAATTTTATTGGCAATCAGGTAATCAAAATCGCTTTGCGGTGCTAAATGATTATTTAGGGCAAAATTAGTCAAATCATAACCGCAGCGCTCGTTATCACTAACTTCACTAGCAGGTAGTTTCTGGTAGGTGTTATAGTAATTTTGCCATTCCTGTTGATTATAATAGTAGTCTAATAACTTATGAATCATACTGACATATAAATAACCATTGGGGTGGCTGCTGATGAAACTAGCTGCCGTGTCAGGGCTCTTTTTTGCAAGGTTGGCGCTGGCATTAAGATAGGCTACGACGGTATTATCGGCGTAATTATTCGCATATTGATTTAATGCTGCCAGGTCATTTTTACCATAAGCCGTGGTAATTTGCGTCCAGTTAGCATCGCTTATTGCTAGGACTTGGGTGCTAACTGCCGCTAGTGACAAAATTAGTAATTTTGCTTTCATTGGGCAGCCTTTTTACGGGTTTGTTTAACTTTGAATACATAAAACAACGATAAAACAAATAGCCAAATTGGTGTAACAATTACACTCATACGCATATCATCCATCCATAACATTACCAGCATGATGAATACCAATGCGGCCATCGCGAAGATTGTTGAAAAAGGATAAGCAATCAGGCGGTAAGTAATTTTATCCAACGCGACCTTTTTCCGGAAATAAATTTGGGTTAACAAAACCATAAACCAACATACCAAAATTGCGCAGGTGGCAATTACCAACAGATACATGATGGCTTTTTCCGGAAATACATAGTTGATGATTACTCCAATCACGATACACAGGCTGGTAAATAAAGTTGCCCGCGCGGGAATATTGTTTTTATTGGTATGTGAAAAATATTGTGGAGCTGAACCCTGTTTGGACAAACTAAATAACATCCGTGAACCGGCATAAAAAATACTATTGAAAGACGACAGCGCTGCGGTAATAGCAACGGCGTTCATTACTGTCGCAGCTTGATCAATACCGATTTGTTTAAATACATCAACAAATGGACTGATATTGGAGTTCAGTTTATTGAATGGATACAGGCATAAAATGGCAATAATCGTTAAAACATAAAAAATGATAATTCGCGCAATAACGCCACTGATTGCCCGTGGAATACTTTTTTTCGGATTCTCGGCTTCCCCGGCGGCAATGCTAACAAATTCGGTACCGCCAAATGAGAATACCACGATTACCAACGAGAATAAAAATCCTTTGATGCCGCTGGAGAAAAATACCGACATTTGGCTATAGCTATGGAGGTTGTCTTTAACACCGGCATGAATCTGTGGATTAAAAGTTACTAGATAGGCACTCAAGAAGAGCATTAAGATAATTGCCACAATCTTTATTCCCGCAAACCAAAATTCAAATTCACCAAATAATTGAACACTGATTAACTGAATCATGGTAAAAATAGCCAATAATCCCAGACAAATCAGCCAATGCGGGATTCCGGTAATCCAATAATCAAGAAAGAACGCGACGGCGGTCAATTCAACCATACATACTACTGTATATTCAAACCACGCCGTCCAGCCGGAAATAAAACCAGCGTAGTTACTGATGTAACGATTGGCGTAGTCACTAAACGAACCTGATGATGGTTGGTAAACGGTCATTTCACCCAGTGCGCGCATAATGATATAGATTATCAAGCCGCCAAGTATATATGACAGAATTATCGATGGACCGGTGGAATGAATCGATTTGGCAGCACCAAAAAAAAGTCCGGTTCCGATAACGCCACCAAGGGCAATCATCTGTATATGGCGGTTTTTTAATTTATGGACCAATTTGTCTTTAGCGGTCATTATTTTCCCCTTTGATTACGAATAGATTATTTCTGGAATGTTAAGCAGTGGAAATACTGAGTCAAGTCCTGCCGGTAAGCTGCGATTTTTGCCTGGCAACATCCGGCGGTACGATTCTTCTTGGTGAAAATCGCTACCAACTGATGCTAGTAGTTGACTATGACGGCAAATAGCGGCAATGTTTTGTTCATCTTGCGGTGAATGGGAGCTACTGATAACTTCAATTCCAACCCCGCCAAAATACTTGAACTCATCAATTAATTTGAGTAATTTAGTACGGGTAAATTTATAGCGTCCAGGATGAGCGATAATTGCAAATCCGCCACTATTATGAATCCACTGTAGAGCATTTTCTAAAGATGCCCAGCTTTGGGTAGTATAACCGGGTTTTCCCGGTGCTAGAAATTTTTCAAAAGCTTTGCCGGGTTTAGCGTAACCTTCCTGTATCAGCCAATGGCTAAAGTGAGTACGGCTTAGCGCTTCGGGATGATTGCATAAACTCATTGCGCCTTCAAAAGCGCCATGGATACCAATTTTTGCCAGATTGGCACCAATCCGCTGTCCGCGTTCAATTCGTGAGGCACGAAGTTTTGCCAGCTCACTGACGAGTTCGGTTGAGTCTGGATTTACATTTAGCCCAACGATGTGAATTAAGGTGTTATTATGCCAAGTTACCGAAATTTCAACTCCCGGAATCAGTTTAAGCCCCAATGTCGGTGCTAATTGTTGCGCTTCATGGATTCCAGAAACGGTATCATGGTCGGTTAATGCCTGAAACTGTCCGCCATTTACGCTAACTAATTTTAGTAGTTCAGCAACTTCAAGTGCGCCATCGGAATGGACGCTATGGCAATGGAGATCAATCGGTAAATATTTAGTAGCTATTGTCATTATTTAAACTCTTCTGCCATTTCGACCGCACGCTTATAACAATTACTCATCGCTTCACCGATGATTTGATGTAATTGCTGTTTTTCAAAAGTAAGTATTCCTTGTTCGGTCGCGCCTTTTTTTGAAGTTACCCGTGCACGCTGTTCGGCAATCGCGCAGCTTGGATTGGCTTCCAGTAAACCATAACTGCCTTTTACCAATTGGAGCACCAATTTTGTCGCATCGGCTTCGGAAAAGCCAAATTTGCTTACTGCATTATTGATTAGCCCCTCCATAAAGTAATACTGGAAAGCCACTGCACTGCTGCTGATCGGGACTATTTTATCAATTTCATCTTCGGTTCGTGCCGGATAAACTATGCCAATGGTCGCAAAAATATCTTGTATCAATTGGTAGTGCTCCGGTGACACGGCAGAAGTAGCAAATACCGCGGTTATCCCTTCTTTGATACTTGAGGGCGTGCTTGGCATGGTGCGAATAATTCGCGGATTAGTTAGCCAGTTGCTAATAGTGGCGCAATTAAGTCCGGCCATCACCGAAACTACCAGACAGTTAGCTAGTTTATCCTTGATTGGCAATAATGCCTCTTTGGCTTGCTGCGGCTTGATCGCCAACACAATGATATCTTCAGGGTTTAGAACATGATCAAGAGTTGCTGTAACGGTAATACCCGGATATTTTTGTTTCAGTGCGGTAATTTTGTCTAGATTGCGCTGAATTACCTCAATCTTAAATTCCGGGTTGCTAATTAATCCGGCGAAAATTGCTTCGGCCATATTACCGCCACCGAGGAATACCAGTTTAGTTGTCATAGTTTCTCTTTCCAAAAATTTTGCTGCCAATTCGGATCATGGTTGCGCCGGCGGCAATTGCCAGTGGATAATCATTGGACATGCCCATCGATAATTCCGGTACGCTAAAACCTAGTTGTGTTAAACGTTGCTGCCAATTGCGTAAAGTCTGAAATTGAGCCAGTATCAGTTTTTCATCGGTGCTGTCACTAGCCATCGCCATTAGTCCACACAGTTGCAACCGCGGCAGCTGGATAATCCGTTCGGCTAATGCTACGATTTCCGTTTCGGTGCTTAACCCGTGTTTATTCGTTTCGCCGCTAATATTGATTTCAATCAAAACCTTAAGCGCTGGCAGTGTCGATGGACGCTGGTTATTAATCCGAATAGCGTGGCTGATTTTGGTTAACGTGTGCAGATAGCTGGCATGTTCAGCGATGATTTTACTTTTATTGCTTTGAATAGTGCCGATAAAATGCCATTCCAACGGCAGCTGTGCTAATTGTTCGGCTTTGGTTTTAAATTCCTGTAGATAATTTTCGCCAAATGCCGTGAGCCCGGCTTGATAAGCGGCAACTAATTTATCGCTGGACATGGTTTTACTGACCGCAATTAGCTTCACCGAATGATTTGAATTGGTTTGCAGTTGTGAGAGTTGTTGTTGTAAATTCGCTATGTTATCGGTTATGTCGGTTTTATCGTTCATGCAATTAGCTAAAAATGATTAAAGTCAATTGATGATTATAACATAGTTAGGCAATCAGCTAATTTGTGAAGTAGAAAAAATGTGTTGAATAATTGTCGGGGAAGGTGAGCCTGACCCTTGGCACTTGTTTTACTGCATATGGCTGCTTCGTTCCCGACCTGACCAGGTTTTGCAGTTGACAATGCAAGGAGACCCACCATTGATGAATGAGGGGTGTATTATAACCGATATTAGATATGGCTGCGGAAAATTCTTTATGTTAACGAATAATTCCCCCCAGTCCTGAATATGGTAAAATACAAGGTTTTTTATAAGTTATTAAATCTGAACCGGTGACCGGAGTTTGGCTTTTAAAGGAAGTATATGGAAGCGCAAGGATTATCAAAGTGGTTTTACCTGGGCATAATTGCCATCGTAATTGGATGTGGGATGATTTATTACGCCCGCGGAAATAATAAAAGCAAATCCATGGAAAATGGTTATTTGATTTTGATTTTGGGCTGTGTTGGGGTAATTTCTGAATTTACTGATTTTGCTACTGTTTTATTGATTTTTGTGATTGTTAGTGCGGTTATTTTATTATTGGATCGCAGTGTTTGGTCTAAAAATCGCGGTGAAGGAGAAGCTAAACCTCATTATGTTCACTATTCGCGCGAGTTTTTTCCAGTGGTGTTGGCGGTATGGGTGTTGCGTTCGTTCTTATTTGAGGCCTACCAAATTCCTAGTAGCTCAATGCGTCCGGATTTAACAGTTGGCGATTTTATTTTAGTCAATAAATTCCAATATGGTTTGCGGATGCCGGTAACTAACAGCGTAGTGATTCCGGTTAGCGAGATTAAGCGCGGCGATGTGGTAGTGTTTGAAGACCCGAATGTACGTAATCGTGATTTGATTAAACGCGTGGTCGGGCTTCCTGGTGATACCGTTACCTATTTAGATAAGCGCTTACGGATTAATGGACAAACGTTGGAATATACCGGTGATGGTTCATATGATTATAGCGAGCCGACACCACAAGGTCCGGTAATGATGCATAATCAACGCTTTATTGAGAACTTAACCGGTGATAAGCATGCCATTATTACCTGGGATCAAGTGCCGCCGGTTATTTTGGAAATGGTCAAAGATTTTCCGGGCAAAGAAAATTGTCAGTACACCGATGATGGCTTTACTTGTCGCGTGCCGGCTGGTCATTACTTCATGATGGGCGACAATCGCGATAATAGTCTTGATAGCCGCTACTGGGGCTTCGTGTCGGAACAGGCGATCTTGGGTAAAGCAATTTACGTCTGGATGAACTTTAGCGATTTATCACGAATTGGCACCAAGATTAACTAATGAAAAAATTGCAATTATTACAGCAACAGTTGGGCTATACATTCAAGAATATTGCACTGCTTAAACAGGCATTGACCCACCGCAGCTTTGCCAAAGACAATAATGAACGTCTGGAGTTTGTTGGTGATGGGATTTTAGACTGTGTAATTGCGCTAAATCTCTATCTGAAATTTCCTGAGCTGGCTGAGGGTGAACTTTCCAAAATGCGGGCAGCGCTGGTCAACCAAGATGGTTTGGTTGAGATTGGTGAAGCCTTGCACTTGGGGGAATATCTGCTATTGGGGGATGGTGAACTTAAAAGCGGTGGGCGTCAGCGACCATCAATAGTTGCCGATGGCGTGGAAGCGGTATTTGCGGCAATTTTTTTGGATGGCGGGTTTGAGTGTGTCCGGGCGACCATCGAAAAGCTTTTTGCGGACAAAATTAATCGTGATGCGTTGCCGTTAAAAGACTTTAAAACCCAGTTGCAGGAAGTAATTCAGGCGCGGCACCTAAATTTGCCGGCATATGACATTATTGAAACCAGCGGTCCGGAACATGAAATGGTATTTAAAGTTGAATGTCGCTTGGAGGCCTTGAATTTGATTACAGTCGGGGTCGGTAAGGGTAAAAAACAGGCCAGCCAGGATGCCGCTTATAAATTATTACAACTATTGCAGGAAAAATATTAACTATGCATGATACAACCCGTTGCGGTTTTATTGCGATTATCGGACGTCCCAATGTCGGTAAATCAACCTTGATGAATCATTTGATTGGTCAGAAAGTTAGTATTACCTCACGCAAGCCGCAAACTACCCGTCATCGAGTTACCGGCGTTTTGACCATTGACAATGCTCAATATATATTTGTCGATACTCCCGGATTTCAAAAACAATATTTGACTAAATTAAATCAGGCGCTTAATCAGAGTGTCGTTAATAGCCTGAATAATGTCGATGTAATTGCGTATGTGGTAGAAGCTGGGGTTTTTAATGTCGGTGATGAAGAAGTTCTTAACCTGCTGCCGACTACTGCCAATGTTGTTTTAATTATTAATAAAAAAGATAAATACAAAGATAAGTCCGAACTTAATGCCTTCATTAAAGAAATCACCTCCAAATTTGCCTTTAAACAGGTGCTGGCGGTCGCAGCCAAACATAATCATGGAATAGAAGAACTACTACCGATTTTAAAAAGTTATCTGCCGGAAAGTGTTTTTTTGTATCCGGAAGACCAGCTTACCGATAAAAGTAGTAAATTTATGGCCAGTGAAATCATTCGTGAAAAACTGTTTCGCACTTTGGGACAAGAACTTCCTTATAACCTGATGGTCGAAATTGATAAGTTTGAACAAACTACTAAATTATGCCGGATTTTTGCGACGATTGTGGTTGATCGCGATAATCAAAAACCGATGGTGATCGGCAAGGGTGGTGAAAAACTCAAAAAAATCTCGATTGATTCACGGCTGGATATGGAAAAGCTTTTTGATTGCAAAGTCCATTTGGAAATTTGGGTAAAAGTCAAAAGCGGTTTTGCCGATGA
>CAZATM010000033.1:0-8298 GCA_964488065.1 uncultured Neisseria sp. | reverse complement strand
ACCTTGGCATCCTGATTATGCCTGTACGTAAGTAATCACAAAAAATGCCAGCGGATAGAATAACATCAGCCAGAACATCCATAAATCATGAATTTTGGAGGCATCATAGCCAAATTTATCCTTAAAGCGAATACTCCGCGAAGTAATCAGGAAACACACCAGAATCACTGCACCGGCAAAAGCACTCATCAAATCAATTAACGTTATTCCGCTGCTGGCGCGAATTAGGGTATTTATCTGAAAAACGTTGGTAGCCAATGAAAATACCGAGCTGCCAATCACCGAAATTCGCCCGCTAATTGAGTCTCCTGAGCGTGGGTTAATTAATAAAGCAAAAACCGCAATCAAAATTGACAAAATAATATATTGGGTAGTTTTTAAATAGGTGGAAATATTTTTATGTTTAAAAAACAGATAACAGTCATTGGAGTAGTCATAAAACGTTTTATATTCCGGTCCAACTTGCACGGAGAAGCTCTCAGACTGATTAATAAAGCCATCCTTGACTAGCCGATAATTCCGACCTCTATTTTGCGAACCATTGTTAAATTCATCAATTTTGAAATAGTAATAATTAGTATTCGACTCATTGGTATCTTTGGCAGACAAACTAATAACAATCAATTGATTATCCAATGGGTACATATCCGGAATATAATTGGTAAAGACATTTGTCGAATACTCGATACCAACTTCAACTATACCGTCTTTAACTTGCCGGAATTGCTCATCACTACTCAAAATTGTACCATTATCCAGTGAGATTTGCGGAAACTCTTTGTTAGACATCCAGCTTTCCGGATAAGTCATCACCAGTCCAAAATCAATCGGCATAAATTCGGCCTTTTGGTCAATCAGCCGGGTCTGATGCAAAAATACCTGGGTATAAACTGGTTTAGTATAACGCGCCATAAAACGTTGATTAGCACTTTTATCAACACTCGACGCACTTAGATGTTTGGATAATATCCCATTTTGATAATTTACCATATGATGGATTTTGAAGCTAAAAAAAACTATCAATAATATAAAAAAAATATTAACCAATAATAACGACTGCAGAACTTTATTTCGATGCTGTACCGGCAAATCAAACAAGCCAACATCATGGCGAAATACATTGATAACCTTTTGATATATTTTCATAATACCTCGAATATTAACAGTGACATTATTTACTTGGAAAACAAGGTTTTTAACTAATAGATGACAAATCAGACCGCCAAACTTCAAAAATATCCACTCCCGCTGTCCATAAAATGCGGTATGATAACTCGCTGGTCAGCCCAGCATATCAAAAGGGAGATTTCACTTATGCGTTTAACCAAGATAACATATATTTTACCACTTTTAGGCCTAATGTCATACGCCTCTGCAACAGATTTTAACGTTCCGGATACTATTTCACCACAAGCACAACAGCTTTTAGCGACTTATACCTTAAAAGCCCGTGATCGGGTTACCACCCCGGCAGCAACCGATATTCAGGGTTGGACACGCTGGCAGCAATCACCGCCAAACAAAAAAGATATTGATAAATTATTGGCAACCTACCATCCTAAATTAGTCAACCGCAATATTGCAGGTGTTCCGGTAATTGACGTTTATCCGGTACAATGGAAAGATAATCATAAAGTCGTTATTTATCTGCATGGCGGTGCCTATACTTTGGGAAATGCCTATAGCAGCTTAATTACTGCTGTACCGATGGCCAACGACAGCAATTTACATATCATTGATGTTGATTATGCTTTAGCGCCGCAAAAACCCTGGCCAGCCGCCCAAAATCAAGTTATTGCCATCTACCAACAATTAATTAAATCTGGTTTCAAACCAAAACAGATTGCTTTTCTTGGCGATTCAGCCGGTGGCAGTCTGGTGATTAGTACCTTGCTCAAACTACAGGACAGTAAATTACCGCTTCCAGCGGTAGCGGTTGCCTGGTCGCCGTGGGCAGATATTTCACAACATGGTGACAGCTATCAGACGCTGAAAAATGCCGAAACCGCTTATACTTATGACAAGCAGTTGAGCAATTGCGCATTGGCTTATGCGCCGGAATCGCAATGGAGCAATCCATATATTTCACCGGTTTACGGCAAATTTACCCCTAATTTTCCGCCGACTTTAATTCAGGGTGGAACTAAAGAAATTTTCCTGAGCAACTTTGTCCGCCTCTATCAAAATATGGATCAAAGTGGCGCTAAAGTAAAATTGGATCTTTATGAAGGAATGTGGCATGTATTTCAGGGTGATTATACCTTGCCCGAAGCAGCGGCTGCCCGCAAAAAAACTGCAGCGTTTTTATCGCAATACCTCAAATAAATCACAATCCCCGCTAATTTCCGCGGGGATTAGACTCTAGTAATTGATTTGGTAGAGATTCATTAGCCCCACCCGCAGAGCAGCGGGGTATTTGTCTCTTCAAAACAATGCCAATTGATAATCAGCATGCAATTTCTTGTAGGGTTGTTTAGTCCCTTGACTTTGTACATACTTACCTATCATATTTTCATCACCGTGCTTACCAACCGTGCTGACAAAATAACCATCACTCCAGAACCCACCACCCCATAGTTGCTTTTTAACTTCTGAATGCTCTTTAATTTGAATATCACTTCAATAAGATGTGTCATTTTCCAAACACCTCATTTATGAATAAATCTACTTTATGATTTTTTAGATTGTTTGGGCGCACTATATAAAATCTAATAGGATCTAATAACCACTCTGGGAGAACATGTATCATATCCGGATCACTACTCAATAAATCTTTTCCTGTGAATCCAAAAATCGGAGCTATTCCAAAGCCAAGTTTAATAAATCTTATTAGTGCATGCGCATTATGGGTGGCAATTTTACTTGATTGCTCAATTGATACATTTTTTATTTCATTTTTATAACGAAAATTAAATACATCAAATCTTCTGTCATTAAACATTGGAGTGATTATTTTATGTTTAATTAGATCTTCAGGTGAACTTGGGCTTCCATATTTTGTTACATATTTTTTTGAAGCAATAAGAATTGGTTGATCATCAAAAAAAGTTCTAATCGTAATGTTATCTTTATCTGGATATGAAACGGAAATCCCTACATCAAAGTCAACTAAATTACCATTAGCATAAAAGTGAGATAAGATAATAAGTTTTATCTTTGGATGATTATTTAAAAATTCTGGCAACTTATTACTTATTAGATGATCCGCAAATGCGGCAGGAAGAATTATGGTTAATTCTCCGCGAATATCATTTATATTAGAACAAAATTCATCAGTCTTGTTTTTTAGATTATCTATTTCTGGTTTAAAAGAAGAATAAAGTAGTTTACCCTGTTCCGTAAGCTCCATTTGCCGTATATTAGGAGTAAACAGCGTAATCTGAAATTGTTCCTCTAATTGTGCCATTCTTCGACTAATAGTAGATTGAGCCAACTTACTAACTTTAGCAAGCTTAGTATAACTTCCTGCATCAACTAATTGAACAAATAAATTTATTAAATCAAACACCTCTGTGATCCTTCTAATATACTAACAGCGTCAGTAATTTTTATCTGCAATGGAATTTTACCATTTATTTAACGGCTTTATAGGTACATTTATTGTTGCATTTGCGGATAGTAGCTATGCAAAAATGTCTATTGCTGTATTAAAGAGTAAATTGATACCATCATGACCGTACAAATTAAATTTAACTTTTAAAAAGGGTTTATAATGAAAAAAATATTATGCTTACTTGGTCTTATTAGCTGTGCTTCAGGTGCTTTTGCCACTGATTATTATTGGACAATGCAACTTGATACTAAAGATAATGCATTTCCTAAGTCTCTCCATGTTGATACTATGAAGTCTCATAAGATAATGATAAGTGTTGATGTACTTAATGGTAATAATTCTTTTCCATATACGCAAACTGCTTTTAATGTTGATGGTAATGATAAAATGCAATCCTACTGTTCTGGGCAGAAGTGTACACAGCATCCTGATGCATTAAATAGAAGCACGACAGACTTTGCATTTTTAAACATTATTAACGGTTATGATGGATATTCTATTTATCCTCGAGTGCATTATTTTTACACTAAAACAGATGACGGTCTTGATCGTGAAGCCATTGATCTATGCTCGCATGCAGTAATGAAAGATGGACAAATCGTACAAGATACAAATCCTACTTTTGATGTAGTGGCAAGTCCGGACATTCAATTCCATATAATTAATGGGAAGTGTTTAGCTTTGACAGAACCTTCTTCATTATCGCATGTAGCAGGTACTAGAGTTAAATTTTGGTAAGATTTCTAATTTGCAAATCGGAGGTTTTTATGAATAAATGTTGTAAAAATGCAGTAATGATATTTATGGGGGCATACTTAATTGGCTGTAGTAGCGGCAGTAGTTCTACTACAACGCCAGTAATTAATCCTCAAACCTATGGTGGAGTTAACCTTCCAGCGTTAAATCTCTATTCATTCCAAAATAGTAATCAAACGATAGGTGGAGTTCTGCGGCTAGTCAGTGAAAGTAGTGGGTTATTCTATATATCTTCAACTGGAGCTGATTATTCTTTCAATTTAAAAGGCGCAATTACTCAATTTGATGCTTCCAAAAGCCAATGTTTGCCAGCCACAACACTTAGCGGTAATCTCAATCATAAGTCTATTCAAACGGCTTCAGTTAGTTTTGATAATTGTAGCGTAACTAAAGATGCTTTGGTCGCAAATATATCGATCTCGGCAAATGGAACTGTGCTCTATTCCAATAAGCTAACGATGCCGGCAGCTGCAGTTGTCAACGCGACGGTGGTCACCCAATTGGCTAATTCATTAGCAAGTACTTCACCGGTACTGTACAACTATAATACTTATATGGCGGTTAATTCGACAGTGATCAGCGATGCCTTGGGTATAGCAGCTAGTGGTTCAACTTCGGTTGTTGGTGCAATGTTGGGTAATTTGTTACTGTCTTGGACTTCTACCGAATCGCAAAATATTGCATTTGGTCCGGTTAGTGGTGTGGGAACTTATAAACTGATCGATTCTAGTTCTATAAATATTACCGTAAATAATCCGATTATTGCATATAACGGAATAACCAAGCAAACCTCCGGTCAGGTATTGTGCAATGTAGTATTATCCGGTCTGGTAGTTGGAGGACAGCTAAATAGCAATATTACTGGTTATATTACTGGCTGTAGCGGCATTCTAGATACCTCGTATGGGTATATTAACGGTAGCTTAAACATAAAATAATGGGAGTAAATGAATGAAAAAGATTCTAAGTGGATTAGGTATAGTTGCTACAGTTTTATTTCTCGTTGGTTGTAGTGGAGAGGTCAAAGTTCAGAATGTAACAGCTTCTAAAACAAATCCTGTAGCAGTTGGTGAGTCTGTAATTATTACAGCGCAATGTGTTGGTAGTGAAGATTATGCAGAGAAAACAGGTTGTTCTTCTTGGGAGAATCCTAGCTATGACGGTGGATCATATATAGCTAATGAGTGTGACACAAACGGAGCAAAAAAATCTTGGACGGTTTATCCAACAAAGACTGCTAAATTTAATCTGTCTTGTACCGCGATTGCTGATGGTAATCCGGATACAGGTAGTAGTAGTGTAGAGATAAATGTGGTATCGGTAAATTTAGTGATAACACCACTATCATCGTATCTGGAAATTGGAGAATCTGTGACTTTGACTGCTACAGTATCACAAGCGGTTTCAAATGATACGGTAGTGGAATTTATTCCCTCTAATTCCAGTGTTATTTCTTATTCTGGAGAAAAAAAATGTACCATAAAAGCTGGCAGCAGATCATGTGTTGTTGGTGTTACTGCTAAAGCCAATGGGACTGAAACCGTTGCGGTAATTGCTGCGGGAGTTGTTACAAAAAATACGGCACAAATTATTGTAGTCAAACCAACACCATCACCAATACCATCACCATCACCATCACCAACACCAACACCAACACCAACACCAACACCAACACCAACACCATCGCCACCGCCAGAAGCTCTGTAATGGTAAATAAAAAAGACCGATTGTCATGCAAATGATACCTCGGTCTTTTGGCGTTTTTTTCATGTATAGTTAACCCACAAATAAACACCCGATAGATCTGAAAGAATGTGAGTTTAGGTTCAATTATCGAAATGATAATCTCTATGCTATAATACTAAAATTGGTTAGAAATAATCCGCTTTGATTGTCTAGCCCCCTTGTTAATGTTAAATTTTTAGAGTCATTGATTATATGAGTAGTTGTGCGAGTGTATTATAAACTATCATTTTAGTCCTTCCTTGAGTGCTAAAATACACAGTTGGCACTAAAAAACATATATCAATCTGTTTTAATTAAACATAACATCTACCTCAAGGAGGTAGATCTACTAAAAATGCTAAAATAACGCTCTAAACCTTGTAGATTGGGAGTATAAATCATGCATGAAACCGGTAAAAATAAGCAAAGAATACCAACAGGATTTATTAAAAACCCAGCTGATTGATCTAATTGATATGAGCCATGCTCTAGCTCAATTGTCAGATTAAATCTAAACCTTTACAATTGAGGCAACCATCGGACTAAGCAAGTCAAAATGTGGGCTGGGTCGTAACTTCCTGAAAGGTGTTGCTGGTGATAAATTAAATGCCACATTATCGGCAATTGTGTATAACCTGAAAATGATCCTCCGGGTTATTGTTTATCTAATAATTGGTTGGCTATTTTATGCTCAATGGAACACAAAAGCCCAACCGAATAATTATGGTTGGGTGTAAAGTGGGCTTTTTTAGCATCGACTATTTAATCACAACTTCACCATTTAAAGCATATGGATTACCAGCTGTTATCTTAACTTCGACAATCTCACCTATCATGCGGGAATTACCAACAAAGTTTATCACTTTGAAATTCTCACTACGTTCCGCCAAGATTGCACTATTTTTTTAGATATTCCTCCAACACTAAGTTCTCAATCTAATAGGAACAGTTAGATAGTGTCCATCTGCCTAAATCATTATTTTCCAGTCAACAACGAAATCCGCGCCCGTTCAACCCAATACTGTCCAACTTGCAGAATCTCAAATGAAATATTTCCAATCCGAAAGCATAATCCCGCCGGTGGAATCATTCGCAATTGCTTGAAAATCAAACCATTGACGCTCATTGCCTCATAACTAAACGGTAACTGTAAATCATATGCTTCATTAAATTCGCGTACCAAGGTCGCGCCATCAACAATAAAATTATTCGCATCTTCACGTATCATTAGATAATTACGATGCGGTGCATCGGTAGTAAAATCGCCAAAGACAATTTCAAGCATATCCTCGATACAAGCAATTCCCAGAGTATCACCGTATTCATTCACCACTACAAAAATCCGCTCGCGTACTTTTTGCGCCCGAGAAATCTGGCGGATCATCAGCGTAAAATCCGGAATATAACTAATTTCACGGATAATCTCGCGTAAATCCGCCAAACTATATTTCTGGTCGGTTAGTGTCAACACATCCTTGACATGTAAATAACCTAGGATATTATCGATTCCATTTTCGCAAACAATTACCCGCGTATGATGGCTTTGCCGTAATTGCTCATAAATTTCATCAATCTCATCGCTAAAATCAATGATTTCAACATTTCGCAGCGGGATTACCACTTCTTTAACCGTCAATTGTTCCAGCTCCAGTGAATTTAATAAAATCGTCCGGTGGCGCTCCTTAAACGGCGAGCGTTTATCGGCAATAATCGCTTTTAATTCATCCATTGAGGTACCATCGGCATTACCAACTTTAAGCAAGCGGGTAATTAAATACACAATTTTGTCGATCAACCAGATTAGCGGCTGGGTAATAATAAACAAGTAATACAAGGGGATTGAGATTAATTTAAGAACTCCCAGCGGCATTTTAGCAGCAATAATTTTGGGTGCGGCTTCTGAAAAGATAATAATCATCAGGGTAACAACCAGCGTAGCCAAGGTTAATGCCAGATGGGAATCGCCAAAAAGATGCATCACCAGCATGGTCGATAAGGTTGTCACCAGCGCATTGAAAAAACTGTTACCAAAAAGACTAAAAATTAATACTGGTTCCAATTTTCGCTTGAGTTTAAGCGCATAACTCGCCCAATACTCCTTGCCGGCTAATGAGATTAAACGATGCTCCGACACCGCCACACTGGCGGTTTCCAGAAAAGAAAACAAGCTGGCAATCAGCAATAATCCAAACAGGCTCACAAGCTGTAAAATAAAAAACATCTTCTTTCGCAATCATAATTTATCTATAGCGCTCCATATTATC
>CAZATM010000032.1:0-1937 GCA_964488065.1 uncultured Neisseria sp. | reverse complement strand
CCAACTCTTGGTTTAAAATACCACTTAGCTGATCAATCTTCATTTTAGGCATTATCTATCTTTTCTTGGTCGAAAATTCGATAAATTACCTTATTTTGAAGTTTTGGTCAGCTTTTTTTATTTTCTGTCATGTAGCAAGATAAAAAATAAACTAAAGTAATTCTTTTGCGGCTGTAATAAAATGCAAAGATAGCTGAAATCTGAATAGCAATCAGCGAATTATCCCAAATAATCACCACCTACTAGCCCGCAAAAAAGCTAACTTAGCATTTCTGCGACCGCTCAACAGAAAAAATGACAAAAATATCTACTTGGTTCTGCTAAATAGCTTGTTACAATAGCGCAAACCGGAATTTAATAATTCTTCATCGAAAGACTCTCACTATGCAAAAAAGAAAACCCACACTCAAAATCCAATTACTGATTCTAAGCGCAGCCACTTTAGTTGGTTGCAATGGTACTACCAGCAGCAATTCAGCACCCCAACCTGTTTATACCACGATCTTTGATGCCGGCAGCAGCGGTACCCGGCTATCTTTTTACAAAGTAGTGCCTGGCAACGGAGGTTACCCGCAAATTAACAAGCTCTTTGAAAAAGAATATAATGACAATGGTATCAATGACTTTCTAAATGGCAATGGCACCATCGAGTTGGTAGATAAAAATGGACAAAACACGCTCCCAAATGGAGCTCGCCCAGCCAATTGTAATGGCGGCGAAAGTCAAATCAATGGTCAGCAAATTCAAATCATCAACCTTGGTGAATCGGATGTTGGTCCATGTGTTCTGGCACCATTACTAGAATCACAAGATGCAATTTTGTATCAAAATGGTTTAACTCGTGCACAAGTGAAAACTGAATTATTTGCAACCGCTGGAATGCGCACCGAAGATCAACGCAATGGCGGCAGCTTTACTACCGCACAAATTGGCGCTTATTATCAAACCATGAAAACTTATGTTGGCAATATGGGATTTAACACCGGTGAATTTAAAACCATCAACGGCAACAGTGAAGAAGGCGTGTGGACATGGATTAATCTTAATGACTACTATTACAATATCTTTGGTGGCAATCCTACGGTTAGTCAAACCATTCAGTCACCAGTCGGCGATTTTGAAGTCGGCGGTTCCTCGATGCAGATTGCATTTCCAACCACCAGTCTACAACCCAGCAATGAAAGTAATGTCTATTCAGTGACAATAAACGGCAAACACTTTAATGTCTACAGTAAAACCATCCTTGGTTTGGGTGGTGATGATGCCCGTAAATACGTCCGTGCTTATGGCTATAATATGCAAAATGGCGGGCGGGATTGTTTCGCCACAGGCGCAACCGTTGGTAACACCACCGAAGATAGCGGTATCGCACTTTACCCATCGACAACACTTACGCCAAATATCTTCCCGTCCAATACCGTTACTACTGCACCATGGTTTACTCTTTCCAGTAGTCAACTCAATCTGACTGGCGCCGCCAGCTTCGATTTGACCACCTGCAGCGGCAAATATGATGTTGTTGAAAGTCAGGTAGTATCATTAGCCAGAAATAATAACGGCACTTACAATGAAGGTAGCAGCGCGACATTAGTGGCATTAAAAGCCGCGCTTCAAAACAGCAGCAGCCCATTTGTCGGATTGGATAATTTTTACTATACTGCCGATGACTTAAATGTTGCGGAATCAACCGGCTTTAGTCCAGCTACCTTGGTTAGCAATCTGCAAACCAAATGTGCCACCACTATCTCAGGCAATAAACTATTTCAACAGGCAATTTGTGCCAATGGAACCTTTATGAACTCATTCCTCTTTGGCTCAGCAAATGGTTTATTCAATAATAGTAGCGCCCAATTTTCCGGCGTTTTACCGTCTAAAGTTAACGGTGTAACGGTATTAACCTGGACCCGCGGTTACTTATTGCAAAAATATGCCAATTA
>CAZATM010000031.1:0-5474 GCA_964488065.1 uncultured Neisseria sp. | reverse complement strand
TAGAGTCGGGCAGGCCGGTGAATTTGATTATTCCGGTTCGCAGGCAATCAAGGCTTTTAAAGAAGAAGGCTATCGGGTAATTTTGGTAAATCCAAATATTGCCACGGTACAAACCGACGAAAGTATGGCGGATGAAATTTATTTTGTTCCGCTGCAGGTGGAGTTTGTCGCTCCGATCATCGAGAAAGAACAGATTAATTATATTGCATTGGGTTTTGGCGGGCAAACGGCGCTGAATTTGGGATTGGAATTACATCATAGTGGAATTTTGGCACGGCATGGGGTAGCGGTACTAGGCTCATCGGTTGAAACCATTGAAGCAACGGAAGATCGTGATATTTTCCGCAATCAGCTGGAAGTCAATACCGTTAAGACACCCCGGAGTAAATCGGCGGTCTCGGTCGAAGAAGCTATTAACATCGGACGTGAATTTGGCTACCCATTGATGCTGCGCGCGGCTTTTTCTTTGGGTGGTTTGGGCTCGGGTAAAGTCTATGATGAAGCGGATATGCTTGATAAAGCTGCCAAAGCCTTGAGCGGTGCACCGCAAGTGCTGCTCGAAGAATATCTAACCGGGTGGAAAGAGTTTGAATATGAGATTGTCCGTGACATCCGCGGCAATAGCCTGACGATTTGCAATATGGAAAATCTCGACCCGATGGGCATTCACACCGGCGAGAGCATTGTTATTGCGCCGGCACAAACCCTTAATGATGAAGAGCATCAGCACCTACGGAATATTGCCTTGCAGTGCGCCGAGATTTTTAATATCATTGGCGAATGCAATATCCAGTTTTCGGTAAATCCGGAAAATGGCGATTATCGGGTGATTGAAATGAATCCGCGGCTATCGCGTTCCTCAGCTTTGGCATCCAAAGCAACCGGCTATCCACTAGCCTTTGTTGCCGCCAAATTATGTCTGGGTTTTACCCTTAATCAATTGCGAAATCAGGTTACCAAAAAAACCACGGCATTTTTTGAACCGGCACTGGATTATGTGGTGGTCAAGATTCCACGCTGGGATACCCATAAACTGGGGTTGGCCGACCGCCGGATTGGTACCGAGATGAAATCGGTTGGTGAAGTGATGGGGATTGGGCGGACGTTCCCCGAGGCACTGCAAAAAGCCATTCAGATGTTGAATATTGGTGCTTCCGGGTTGCATGATTATATTCATCCGATTGAAAATATGGCAGCCGAAATTGAGTTTGCCACCGACCGGCGGATTTTTGCGCTCTATCGCTGGTTTTATCAGGGCGGCAGCCTTGCTGAGGCATGGCGTTTATCGCGGATTGACTATTGGTTTTTAACCCAAATTAAAACTATCGCGGACATAGCGCTAAAATTAGCGGCTGAGTTAACGCCGGAAATTCTGCGGGAAGCTAAAAAATTTGGTTTTAGCGATAAAGCTATTGCCGCTTTGACCAAGCAAGGCGAGGGGCAAATTCGGGCTTTGCGTAAAGCTGCCGGGATTGTCCCGGTGATTAAACAAATCGATACCTTAGCCGGTGAATTTAGTGCCGAAACCAATTATCTTTATACCACCTACCACGGTAAAACCTCGGATATTCAACCGGCGAAGGAGGCTTATGTCATTATCGGTTCCGGACCTTATGCGATTGGTTCATCGGTCGAATTCGACTGGTGTACGGTGAATTTGGCACGCCAATTACGTGCCGCCGGTAAAACCGTAATTATTATTAATTCCAATCCCGAAACGGTGTCAACCGATTATGATGAGTCGGATCGATTGTATTTTGATTCCTTGAGTCTGGAACGGATTTGCGATATTCTCGATTTTGAAGCAGTGGCGGGAGTTTGCGTCAGTGTTGGTGGACAAATTGCCAATAATCTGGCATTGTCTTTGCATCGCTGCGGTTATCCGGTGTTGGGAACTTCGCCGGAAGATATTGATAAAGCCGAAGATCGTGCTAAATTTTCGGCGATGTTAAATGCCTTGCACATTGATCAGCCGCAATGGATTAATGCCACTTCGATCGGTGAAATCGATAAATTTATCGCGGAAGTTGGTTTACCGGTGTTAATTCGTCCGTCATATGTGTTATCCGGGGCGGCGATGAAAGTAGTTGCCGACCGCCGGGCATTGGAAGAGTATCTTAGTGCCGCAACTTTGATTTCTAATGATCATCCGGTGGTAATTTCGCAGTTTATTGAAAATGCCAAGGAATTGGAGCTCGATGGTATCGCGCAAAATGGCAGCGTGATAATCGATGCGATTAGCGAACATGTCGAAAATGCCGGAGTTCATTCCGGTGATGCCACCTTGATTTTTCCACCGGAACGCTTGTATTTGAAAACGGTTACGCGTGCCCGCGAAATTGCCCGCCAGATTGTCAAAGCGCTAAATATTTCCGGTCCGTTTAATATGCAGTTTATTGCCCGTAATAATGAGCTCAAAGTGATTGAATGCAATGTACGGGCTTCGCGCTCCTTCCCGTTTATTTCCAAAGTCAGCGGGCATAATCTGGTGGCAATTATGGCGCAGGTATTTCTTGGTAATGCGGTGACTACCCGCTACAGTACTCTTGATTGTGGCGTAATTGGGATAAAAAGCCCGGTATTTTCCTATAATCGCTTCAAAGGTTCAGACCCGGTAGCGCAAGTTGAAATGTCTTCCACCGGCGAAGTTGCTTGTCTTGGCAAAGACTTGCTGGAAACTTTTTACCGCTCGTGGTTAAGTGTCGGTCAAAAAATTGCCAATAAGGTAATTTTATTGAGTGTTGCCGATAAGTATAAACAAAAAATGTTGCCGGCACTGAAAGTGCTTTACGATCAGGGTTGGGAGTTTATTACCACCCGTGGAACCCATGAGTTGTTGGTACGTAACGGGATTGCCGCCCGCTTTGTGTTTAAGGTTTCCGAACAAAGCCGCAATAACATCCTTGAACCGATTGCCGGACGGGAAGCCGGTTTGATTATCAATTTGCCGGAAACAGCCTTTAATAGCGATCCGGATTCCGATGGTTTTAAAATTCGCCGCCTGGCAATTGATTATCATATTCCGCTAGTTACCAATTACCAGTTGGCGGAAATGCTTTTGGAAAGTTTGTCATTGTATTACGGTAAAACCGGTGAGGTACTTTCCTATCGCGAGTTGCACATTGCCAATCATTAAAATCATCAACTGCTGTCCTTACAGCAGTTTTTTTTCACCTATCGATGTTCATTACTTGCAATAAGACATTTATTAACTCGCTGGACAATATTTGTATTCAGCCAATTAGATAATTTAGCGGTTTAGTTATTGATGTTAAAGAAAACATCTCCCCTGCGCGGGTGGCTTGCAAATTTGCAAGTGTGTTTTGCAAAATTACTTGTTGTAAAACAGTTGATTATTGAGCTAAAATGTATTTAGCAATAAAATAGATCGGAGATCGGTAAATTAACATTAATTTTGCCTAGGTATTACCTAGACGAAATAAATGTTAAAATAGTCTACAATCAGGGCGCAAGTAAGGCTATTGGGGAATAATGAAATTTTGCTTAAAACTATAATTTTAACCGTAGTTTTTGTTGTACTGATAACAATATCCATTTTTTAGTCAAATTCAAACGAATATTAATACAGTGTAGCATAAGTTATTGATAAACCAGTAATAAAAGCACCTGGTGAATTTTATTTCTTTGTATTACAATGTCGTTACTATTTAAATATCTCAGGAGAATCAAGTGAAGTCTAAACTTTACTCGATGGCTTTAGTTGCTGTCCCAGTTGTTATCACGTTGATTATAACTAGTTGTAATAGCGGCAGTAGTAGTTCTAATCCGCCTGAGCCGAGTCCAGCTCAACAGTTTGCAACAGTTGTTAATAATCAAATCAATTTATTGGAAAGTTCTGGAACAACCAATAATCCGGTAATTGTCGGCTATGCGGCTTTTCCGTCCAATGGCTCAACAACTAATCCGCAAGCCTATTTGCTTTCATATACCGAATCGTATGTTCCATATGCTGAACGTCCGCTGATGCCGCCATATGGTTATGCGATTTATTACGCGCTAGTTCTTTCGACTTATAGCGATTCCCAATGGAGTTCTGTAACGATTCCGTTTTCATCTCCAAATACTATAGTTTCTAGTCTGGCTATTAATAATAATGGTATTTATCTGGTGGCAGAAAGTACTACCACTGTATTGTATCTCTACACAGATAATAAATTAACTGCAATTCAAAATCCATTCTTTTCGGTATGCAATACTAGTTGTAGTATTAATAGTCTTGTTTCTACCGCCAATTCGCTTTACGTCGCTGGAAGTAATGACAATGGAACCCAGGTTTACCAATATGATGGCAGTAACTGGAACAATTTGATGAATATCCCAACGAGTCAAGTTGTGGTCAGTTCTTTAGCAGTGGATAATTCAGGAAATGTTTATGCCTCAGGCATTGAATCAAATACTCGTGGTTATCTTGCTAAATATGTAAATGGTAATTGGCAGCGATTGACTCCGGCAATAGAAAGTTCTTACGAGCAAAGTATTGTGTTTAATGGCAGTAATTTATTTAATCTGGCGGTAGCATCAGGGAATAATTATCCATATTATCTATATAAACAAACTAATAATATATGGAATCAGGTTGCGACCATGACTGATAATGGTTTTGCTGAACTCTCATTTGGTCAATTGTCAAGTGATTTATACGGCAATATTTATTTTAATGGCACAACTTCGCCTGTCAAAAGCTATCGCTATAAGGAGCCTATGACTGAGTTAATCTACATTAATCAATGAGGAACAAAAAATGCAGTACAAAATTCAATTAACCGTACTTTCAGCAGTTATATTATTGCTTGCGGGATGTAATAGTGGTAGTAGCAGTTCTAATCCGCCAGCACCAAATCCGGCAGCGCAACAATTTGCCACCCAGATAAATAATCAACTTACCGCGATTGGGAGTAACAACCTTACTGCATATCAAGTAGCATTTCCTAGCAGCCAAAGTGCTGCAACTCAAGCTTATATTATCGCAGCTACTGCTAAATCGATTCAACCAAACCCTAATCTCCCGGGCTGGATTACAACCTATGTAAATCCAGTTTTGTATAGTTATACTAATGGAGCTTGGGAATCAGCGGTGATTCCTTTCCCAAGTGAAAGTACGTTAGTTTCTGCCACGGCATTAACCAGTCAAGGCATGTATCTGGCAACTGAGAGTTACTTTACCACCACTACTCAATCAAGTATCAAAGTAGGCTTAAACTTCTCACGACTCTATAATTACAATAATGGACTGCTCAATGTTATTGCCAATCCATTCGTGTCGGCATGTACTAATGACTGTAATATTACTAGTTTGCTCGCTGCCGATAATATAATTTATGCTGCTGGTTGGAATGATAATGGTACTCAAATCTATAGCTATGATGGTAAAACGTGGACTAATTTATTAACACAACCCGCAAGTGAATTGACAATAATTTCTTTAACCAGTGATACGCAAGGCAAATTATATG
>CAZATM010000030.1:0-13923 GCA_964488065.1 uncultured Neisseria sp. | reverse complement strand
GACTGCCCGCATCAATGATTTAACCGGACATTTTAAAACTCATTCAAAAGATCATCATTCACGCCGTGGCTTGTTGAAATTAGTTTCACAACGCCGTCGGTTATTGGATTACTTAAAACGTACTGATAACGCTAAATATGCGAGCTTGATTAAAGAATTAGGATTACGTAAGTAATTTTATCTTTAAGTTGATTCAAAAAAGCGGGTGGTAAATTATACCACCCGTTTGTTATTTACATCCGTTTCAGCTTGGCAAAAGCGTGCGCCATACTGTTATCGCTGGCTGGTTTAGTGCTATTGCGATTGGTATTATTCTGCTGACGATTATTTGCCGGATTACGATTGTTGCCGCGATTATTCGCAGTTGGTGCCGGAAGATTTAATTTATTTAAACCTTTCATGGTTAATGCAATTCGTTTACGGTTAACATCAACCTCTTCTACCCGAACCTTGACAATCTGGCCAACTTTCAATACCTGATTGGGGTTGGCAATATATTGGTCGGCAATTGCGGAAATATGCACCAGACCATCTTGATGAACACCTATATCGACAAAAGCACCGAAATTCGCAACATTGGTAACCACTCCTTCTAGTTCCATTCCGACTTGGAGGTCTTTAATCTCATTAATTCCTTCCTTGAATTTGGCAGTTTTAAATTCGCCACGCGGATCGCGGCCGGGTTTTTCCAGTTCGGCAATCACATCGTTAATTGTCGGCAAGCCGTATTTATCACTGGCTAATTCACTGGCTTTTAAGGTATTTAGTAACGCTTTATTACCAATTAATTCCGGAATTGAGCTATTAAGTTTAGCGGCAATCAATTCTACCAATGGATAGCTTTCCGGATGAACTGCGGATTTATCCAGTGGATTTTCACCATCATTGATCCGTAAAAATCCGGCACACTGTTCAAAAGTTTTTTCACCCAAGCGGCTAACCTTGGTCAACTGTTTGCGGCTGACAAATTTACCGTTGCTATCGCGGTAGCTGACGATATTACCGGCAATTACCGAATTAAGGCCGGAAACTCGTGCCAAGAGCGGCGCAGAGGTGGTATTAACATCAACGCCAACGGCATTAACGCAATCCTCAACCACGTTATCCAGCGCACTGGCGAGCCGACTTTGATTGACATCGTGCTGATATTGGCCAACGCCGATTGATTTAGGGTCAATTTTGACTAATTCGGCCAAGGGATCCTGTAATCGCCGGGCAATGGATACGGCGCCACGTAAACTGACATCCAATTCAGGAAATTCTTTGGCGGCAAATTCCGATGCCGAATAAACCGATGCTCCCGCTTCCGAGACGACCACGATTTGAGCGCGGATATCACTAAATTGTTTGAGTAATTCTTGTACCAATTGTTCGGTTTCACGCGAGGCGGTACCATTGCCGATGCTAATTAATTCCGGATTAAATTTGTCGCATAACTTCGCCAAGGTTAACAGTGCTTCTTCGCGATTTTTAGTAAAAGGATAGATGGTTGCAGTTGCCAGTAGTTTGCCGGTATTATCGACCACCGCGACTTTCGTTCCGGTGCGGATTCCCGGGTCAAGCCCAATCGTGGTTTTACTGCCTGCTGGTGCTTGCAATAGTAAATTATGTAAATTGGTCGCAAATACTTTAATCGCCTCTTCATCGGCTTGTTCGCGCATTTTGGAAATTAGCTCATTTTCGAGTGACGGATAAATTTTAGCTTTCCAAGTTAAACGCACGCAATCACTTAACCATTTACCACCAGCTAAATCATCATCAACTGCAAAGTGATTACTAATCAATTCTTCATATCCGGATTGTTGTCCGCGCGGTAAAGTGTGTTGCTCGGGATATTCAATGCTCATTTTTAAAAAGCCCTCATTGCTGCCGCGGAGAATGGCCAATGCCCGATGGGACGGAATGTTTTTAACTAATTCCTGATGATTAAAATAGTCGCTAAATTTAATTCCGGCTTCTTCTTTGCCTTCGATAACCGAGGCAACCAATAAGCCTTCATTAGTAAAGCGATTACGTAATTGTGCCAATAATTCGGCATCTTCGGAAAAAATATCCAGAATAATATAGCGAGCTCCATCGAGAGCCTCGTCAACCGAATTAATATTTTTCTCAGGATTTAAATAACCATTTGCCAATTCGCTTGGCAGTTGTTGCTGATTCGCTAAAATTGCCAATGCCAATGGTTCCAACCCGGCCTCTTTGGCAATTTGTGCCTTGGTACGGCGTTTGGGCTTATAGGGTAAATAAAGGTCTTCCAACGTAGTTTTATTATCGGCGGCAAGAATTGCCTGTTCCAATTCCGGAGTTAATTTTTCCTGCTCTCGAATTGAATTTAAGATGGTTTCACGGCGCTCATCGAGCTCGCGTAAATAAACCAGCTTTTCAGCCAGCATACGCAATTGGGTATCATCCAATCCGCCGGTTACCTCTTTACGATAGCGGGCAATAAATGGCACGGTGGCACCTTCATCGAGGAGGGCAACGGTATTTTTTACCTGACGTTCTTGAACATTCAGTAAGGCGGCTAAACGAGTTTCGATACTAGCTAACATTTAATTTCCTGCAAAGATGGTTTATTGTTACTATAATATGAATATGGATGTAACATTACGTATTTATTGGCAAATCCCAGATTGGGTAATTATTTTTATTTAAACTATAACCAATTGGGCAAGCGCACAAAGACTGAATTTTAATTGATAATCACCACCGTAAGCAAATTTGTTTATTCGACTAGCCTGCTGATTTAAAATTTATTCTGGAAGTGTAATTTATGAGTAATTATTTGTTGATGACTTTTTTCATGATTAGTTAAAATAGTTAGAAAATATCAGCAACATTTCACCAATAGTTATAATTAATTACGCAGCTGCACAATAGAATTTTAACAGAGAGCTATTACAACTGGTAAAAATCGCGGTATAATACGGCGATTATTTTCTTGAGGTTATACATGAACTACACCCCCTTTTATCACTGTCATCTCGATAGTGGCGGCAAAATCGTTGATTTTGGCGGTTGGGCACTGCCGGTTAATTACGGCTCACAAATAAAAGAACACGAGCAAGTCCGGACTGCCGCGGGTATGTTTGATGTCTCGCATATGGTAATCACCGATATTCATGGTGTCGAGGCACGGCAATTTTTACGTTATTTGATTAGTAACGATGTTGCAAAACTTGAAAGACACGGAATAGGCAAGGCGCTTTATTCCGGATTATTAAATCAAGAAGCTGGAGTTATTGATGATCTGATTGTTTATCTGATGCCCTTTGGTTATCGGATGGTAACCAATGCTGCCACCGAAAGCAAAGATTTAAACTGGATCAAGCAAGTTGCGACCAATTTTAAGGTTGAGCTATTTAGTCGTCGGGATTTGGCAATGCTGGCGGTTCAGGGATCATTGGCGATTGCTAAAGTAGGTACGGCAATTCCCGAAGTCAGTGAACAATTGGCACAATTAAAGCCCTTTAGCGCGATTGAAGATAATAACTGCTTTTATGCGCGTACCGGCTACACCGGTGAAGATGGGCTGGAAATAATGCTTCCACGCGAAAGTGCCCATGAGTTATGGAGCAAATTGTTGGCAGTCGGGGTTGCTCCTTGCGGTCTGGGTGCCCGTGATACTTTGCGGCTTGAAGCCGGCATGAATCTGTATGGACACGAGATGGATGAAACCATTAGTCCACTTGAATGCGGGATGGATTGGGTGGTGGATTTGAATGATGCCGAGCGCGATTTTATTGGACGCAAGGCGTATCAATTACTGCGTTTATCGCCGGAGAATAAAGCGCAAATTGGTTTATTGTTGCAGGGAAAAGGTGTGTTGCGGGATGGGCAAACGGTTTTTGCCGATGGCGTTGAATGCGGCATTGTAACCAGCGGTACATTTTCGCCGAGTCTAAAAGTTTCAATTGCGATTGCCCGAGTGTTGTTGCCGGAAAATTATACTAATTTAACGGTTGAAATCCGTAACACCCAGGAACCAGTTAGTATGGTTACGCTGCCGTTTGTAAGAAATGGCAAGAAATGTTTTTAAATCCGAGATAAAGGAGTTTATTGTATGTATAGCAATGAAATGAAATTTGTTGATACCCATGAATGGGTTAAACCGGAAGCTGAAACTGACGTAGTTGCAGTGGGAATAACCAATCACGCGCAGGAGTTGCTTGGTGATCTGGTGTATCTTGAATTGCCGCCAGTGGGGCAGGTGATTGCCAGTGGTGAAACGATTGGCGTTGTCGAGTCGGTAAAAGCCGCATCGGATTTATATGCGCCAATCAGTGGAGAAGTGGTGGCGGTTAATGATGAAGTCGTAGCCGATCCAACCATAATCAACAGTGATCCACATGGTAACGGCTGGTTGATTAAAGTTAAATTGTCGGATAATACCGAACTGGAACAGCTATTATCGGCCGATAAATACAAAAATCTAATTGGTTAAATTAGTATCATTTTCTACAGCCCCATTTGTTGGGGCTTTTTACTTACGGAGATTGAGATATGAGTGAATTTATTTATCGTCACATTGGCAGCAATCATCAAGAACAGGAGCAAATGCTGGCGGAACTGGGTTGTCCTGATTTGGAGCAGTTTATTGGCGCGGTTATTCCTGCTGAATTACGCAGCAACGGTCAAACTACTCGCGAAGTTGGTCTTAGTGAGCATGAAGCATTGGCTAAACTTGAAGCAATAATTTCAGCCAATCAACTATATCGCAATTATATCGGCTTGGGTTATTTTGATACGATTACTCCCGCGGTTATCCGCCGCAATGTTTTTGAAAATCCCGGTTGGTACACCGCCTATACTCCTTATCAGGCGGAGGTGTCGCAGGGTCGGTTGGAAGCATTATTAAATTATCAGCAAATGGTTTGTGATTTAACCGGAATGGATTTAGCCAATGCCTCATTATTGGATGAAGCTACTGCCGCTGCTGAAGCTATGACGATGGCAAAGCGTATCAATCTTAAAGGCGGGAATAAATTTGCGGTTGTGGGTGATATTTTTCCGCAAACTGCCAGCGTTATGGCTACCCGTGCCAACTATCTGGAGATTGAGCTAGTCTTTAGCTCCGCAACAGAAGTCAATCCGGCAGAAGTTTATGGTGTATTTATCCAAAATCCGGATTTGGTTGGCAATTGGAATGATTATTCCACGTTAATCAGTCAATGGAAAAAAATTAATCCGCAATTAATTATCGTGATGGCGTGTGATGTTTTGTCATTGGTGATGTTTAAGTCACCAGCAGTGCAGGGCGTGGATATTGCGTTAGGCTCAACCCAGCGCTTTGGAATTCCATTGGGATTTGGTGGACCAGCAGCGGCATACCTTGCGACTAAAGATGCCTACAAGCGGACGATGCCGGGACGAATTATCGGGGTTTCGGTCGATAGCCGTGGGAATAAAGCCTTGCGGATGGCTCTGCAGACCCGCGAACAGCATATCCGTCGGGAGAAAGCCACGTCAAATATCTGTACCGCTCAGGTGTTATTGGCAAATATGGCAGGTTTTTATGCGATATATCACGGTGCAAATGGATTGAAAGAAATTGCCAGCCGGGTAAATTATCTGGCGAATTTGTTGGCACACAATCTCTTCAATAATGGGATTGAATTGCTTAATTCCCGCGAGTGTTTGATTTTTGATACTTTAAGTTTCCGCGTTGACAATACTGATGAAGTAATGAAGCGCTTAAATGAGAATGGTTATGCGCTTGGACGGATTGGTGACAAATTATTTTTATCGGTTGGTGAAAGTGCAACGTTGGCGGAAATTGAAGAACTGACAGAACTAATCAGCGGCAATGAAGAATTTGATACCATCGCTGCGGAGAACTTATTAACTTGCCAAAGCGAAGCCTATCGCACAGATGCCATTTTAACTCATCCGGTATTTAATGAACACCATAGCGAAACGAGGATGATGCGCTATTTGAAATATCTTGAAAACAAAGATATTTCGCTGGTACATAGCATGATACCGTTAGGTTCTTGTACCATGAAATTAAATGCGGCTGCCGAATTAGAACCCTTATCATGGGCGAAACTTGCCAATATCCATCCATTTGCGCCGCGTAGCAGTGTTGAGGGCTATTTAACACTACTAACAGGACTGAAGGAGCAACTCAAAGGGATAACCGGTTTTGACGAAATCTCCTTGCAACCAAATTCCGGAGCGCAGGGGGAATATGCCGGATTATTGGCAATTCGTCGTTATCAGGAGAGTTTGGGGCAGGGTGTGCGCAATATTTGCCTGATTCCAAAATCTGCTCACGGAACTAACCCAGCGTCGGCACAGATGATGGGGTTTGAAGTGGTAGTAGTTAATTGTGATGACAAGGGTAATGTAGATGTTGCTGATTTGGAAGCCAAAGCACTACTGCATAAAGATAATTTGGCGTGTTTGATGATTACCTATCCGTCAACTCATGGCGTGTTTGAAGCCAGCATTAAACAAATTTGTGCCATCATTCATACCAGTGGTGGACAGGTGTATATGGATGGTGCCAATCTTAATGCCCAAGTCGGATTGTTAAAACCTGCCGAATTAGGTGCTGATGTGTCACATATTAATTTGCATAAAACTTTTGCCATTCCTCACGGTGGTGGCGGACCGGGCATGGGGCCGATTGGTGTCAAAGCTCATTTGGCAGAATATTTGCCACAACATCCATTATTTGATGAACACTATCAAAGCCATCTCAGTGGGGTTTCAGCAGCACCTTTTGGTAGTGCCTCAATTACTGCGATTTCATGGATGTATATGACCATGATGGGTGAAGCGGGGCTGCAACTAGCATCAAAAGTTGCGATTCTAAATGCCAATTATCTGGCGCAGCATTTAAGTGCAATTGGCTATCCATTATTGTATAGCGGTCAAAACGGCAAGGTTGCCCATGAATGTATTATTGATTTACGTCCATTAAAAGCCCTCAGCGGCATTAGTGAAGTTGATTTTGCCAAACGCTTGATGGATTATGGTTTTCATGCTCCGACTATGTCATTTCCGGTGCCGGGAACCTTGATGATTGAACCGACCGAGAGCGAATCTAAGGATGAATTGGATCGTTTTATTGCCGCGATGAAAGCCATCTACGTCGAAGTCGAACAAGTTATTAATGGCGGATTTGATAAAACCAATAATCCGCTTAAAAATGCACCGCATACATTAGCCGACGTAGTTGCGTGGGATAAGCCCTATTCAATTGAAACTGGTTGCTTTCCGTTAAACTATTTGAAACAAAGTAAAATTTTCCCAAGTGTCAATCGGATTGATGATGCCCACGGAGATCGCAATTTTATGTGCAGTTGTTTCGATTTTAACTAGCTTTTTTAATCAGTAAACTGTCTATTGAAATGATGATAAATCAGTGGACAGTTTAAATTGCTTGTCATTGTCATCTACGGTGGTTTTATCTATGATTTGCTATGTTGAAAACGCAGATACTTGAAGACTATTGGGTGAATAGGTTAAACTCATGGCTTAATTTTATTTTTTATAACAAGATAACCATGACGGCTTTAAAACTAAGTTACTATGAAAACCTGCTCCAGCAACTAGACAATAGCGAGCGGGCTCAATTCCATTTTTTCTTCCGCTATAACCATAAAAATATTCTGATTGCCTATTTATGGCTGATTACATTGGGTATTTTTGGGCTGCATAAATTCTATCTCAATCAACGCCGCGGCTGGTTGTATTTGTTATTTTTCTGGACGGCGATTCCGGCATTGTTAGCGGTAATTGATCTGTTTTTATTGCCGTGGCAAGTCCATAAATACAATAAAAAACTGGCGGCACGACTGGTGGAATATATTCGCCAACTTGAGAATAATCCGGCTAAATTATTGCAGATTGATAATAAATTACGCGCTAAACGCGTGCGCGGCAGTGAATTTGCGGTGGCTCTGCTGGTGATCTTTGGGGTGGTATTGCCGCTGATTAGTTATGCTAATTTACGTCTAACCGCCCATCGTCTGGAAATTCATTATAAGACTAATCACCTTGATGGAACCCAGAGCGATAGTTTTATTGTCTTATAACTATGTTTAAAAATCTCGTACCGACAACTATTCACCAACAAAAAAATCGTATTGCCCGCTTGCCTAGCGGTGGGGATGCGCTGCTTGTAGCTAATTTAGTTAGTGAATTAGGCGCGCCGTTTGTTTATGTAGTTGCCGATGGTTATCAGGCTCAGCGCCTAGCTGGTGAACTGGCATTTTTTGCCGGCAATCTCCGGGTGGCAACTTTGCCGGGCTATGATGTGTTACCTTATGAGCGCCAATCACCATCCAGCGGAGTAATTGCCGAACGTCTGCGCACCTTATGGCAAATTCAACATGGTCAGCTTGATGTGCTACTAATTCAGGCGCAAACTATCCAGAGTTTATTTCCACCACCGGAATATTTTAATTCGCGGGTATTAATGCTCAAAACCGGCGATATTCTCAATTTGGAACAATTGCGCAGTCAATTAAGTCAAGCTGGTTATCAATGTGTCAATCAGGTTTATGAATCCGGTGAATTTGCAATTCGCGGTTCGATTTTGGACATTATCCCGCTGGGCTCCAAAGATGCGCTGCGAATTGATTTCTTTGATGATGAAATTGAATCAATTCATTTGTTTGATAATAAGACCCAATTGGTGTATCAAACAGTTGATAAGATCGAGATTTTGCCAACCCGTGAATATCCACATGCCCCCGAAAATATCCGGCAGATGGCCACGCGCCTAGTTGAATACTTCCCAAAAGAGCACGATTCTAATTTAAACAAAGATATTCGCCACAATCTATTGCCGGCGGGGGTGGAATTTTATCTGCCGTTATTTTTTAATAACTGCGCCACGTTATTTGATTATCTGGATGCCAAGTGGCAAATTATTTTTGCCGATAATTTACATAGTCAACTTAATCAGCACTGGCAGGAGTTATCCAAACGCTATGATTATTACAATTACCAATATCCGTGTTTAAAACCGGTGGATTTATTTTTGCCGGCGGATAAGGTTTTTGAGGCGTTTAAAGGGCATACGCTGTGGGAAATTGGCGGCGAGGGTAATTTTTATTCCGGCTATGCCGAACTTCCGGATATTGTTATTGATAATAAAACTCGGGCGCCCCTGCAAAAATTATTCCAACTGGCGCAGCGCAAAATCATCGTTATTGTCTGTGAGAGCTTGGGCCGGCAGGAGATTCTGCGCCAAACCTTAATCCGCCATGAATTAACCCCACAAGTTTATTCAGCCGAATTAGATGCAGATAATTTCGGGGTTTATTTGGCGCTAGGGGAATTAAATCAGGGCTTTAGTTATGCTAATTATGTCTTTATTGCCGAAAGCGATTTATATTCAACCACGCCCTTAATTCGCCGTAAATCTTCGCGGGCACGCTCGGCCTCAGTTGAAAATGATTTAATTCTGCGCGATATGGCTGAAATTGCGGTTGGCGATTTGGTCGTGCATATTAATCACGGTGTTGGGCGCTATATGGGGATGTCGCATCAGGTGATTGCCGAGATGGAATATGAAATGCTTGAAATTGAGTACCAGAACAATGCCAAAATGTATTTGCCGGTGCATAATCTGCACTTGTTAAGCCGTTATTCGCATCTGGATGGGACGACAGTTGAATTAACCAAACTCGGTTCTAAACAATGGGATAAGATTAAAAACAAAACCCAGCAGCAAGTCAGCGATTTGGCGGCGGAGCTGCTGGAACTGTATGCCAAGCGTGAAATGCAATCCGGTTATGCTTATCCATTGCCCAGTGAGTACGGCGAATTTGCCGAGAGTTTTGGTTATGAGCCAACGGTGGATCAGGAACAGGCTTTTAGCGAAATTATTAAAGATTTAACCGCAGCAAAACCAATGGATCGGCTGGTTTGTGGTGATGTTGGCTTTGGTAAGACCGAAGTTGCCATGCGCGCGGCATTTATTGCCGCACTAAATGGTTTTCAGGTGGCAATTTTGGCTCCGACCACCTTATTGACCGAACAATTATATCGGAATTTCGTTGATCGCTTTGCCGGATTTGCAGTCAATATCGCTGAAATTTCACGCTTTAAAAGCAAAAAAGAAGTTAATCAAACGCTGGAATTGTTAGCCTTGGGTAAAGTTGATATTATTGTTGGAACTCATCGTCTGATTCAGGAAGATATTAAATTCAGCAAACTAGGTCTGGTAATTATTGATGAAGAACATCGTTTTGGCGTTAAACAAAAAGAACGCCTGAAACAAATGCGTGCCAATGTCGATGTTTTAACCATGACCGCAACCCCGATTCCGCGAACACTGTCGATGGCGCTTGATGGTTTGCGCGATTTTTCAATTATTGCAACTCCGCCATCACGGCGGCTACCGGTTAATACACTCTTGGTTCCCGATGACGATAATATTATCAGCGAGGCGATCATTCGTGAAATTCGCCGTGGTGGACAGGTATTTTTCCTCTATAATGATGTAGCAAGCATTGAGCGGATGTATCAGCGCCTGCAGGAATTGATTCCGGAATTACGGATTGCGATTGCCCATGGACAAATGCCGGAAACCGAGCTGGAGCGGACAATCAAGGATTTTATCCGTCAGCGTTACAATTTATTGCTGTGTTCAACAATTATTGAAACTGGAATTGATATTCCCAATGCCAACACCATTTTAATCTATCGTGCCGATAAATTCGGTCTGGCGCAGTTGCATCAGTTGCGCGGACGGGTAGGGCGCTCGCATCATCAGGCCTATTGTTATTTACTGGTTCCGGAGCGCACCACCAAAGATGCAGAAAAGCGTCTGGATGCAATTTTATCGACTACCGAATTGGGTGCCGGATTTAATCTGGCAATGCATGATCTCGAAATTCGTGGTGCTGGTGAGATTCTCGGCGATAATCAAGCCGGTAATATCAAGGAAGTTGGATTATCGCTCTATACCGAAATGCTCAAAAAGGCCATTCGCAAATTAAAACATGGTGAGAAATTATATGGCATGAGCGAAACCGAGACCAATTGCGAGGTAAATCTCAATTTTACCGCGATTATTCCCGCCGATTATTGCAGCAGTGTTCAGGAACGGTTGATTTTTTATAAACGTCTCGCGCGGGCGGAAGACAGTAATCAGTTGGATTTGGTTTATCAGGAATTGATTGATTGCTACGGTTTACCGCCGGAAAGTGTCAAAACGCTGATTATCATGCACCAGTTGCGGATTAGTGCTAATCAATTGGGAATCCTGAAAATCGATGCCGGTAATGGTTCAATCAATCTGGTTTTTATTGATAAGCCACCGCTGGAGCCGCTACAAATTATTTTAACCTTGCAGCAATTAAAAACCTGTAAATATGACGGCAAAAACAAATTAATTTGGGCGGTAAAATCCGAAAATTTAGCCGCAAAAGTGGCGAATTTGGAAAAAATATTGCAGTTATTGGCAACACCAGCTAGTTAGAGGATGTAATGAGTCAAGTTTCTGCAAGCTATCAACAAATTGTAACCGCAACCGGTTGTTGTGGCTATATCGAATTAGGACACGGACAGCCATTAATTATGCTGGTTGGTTATTCCGGTAATTTACTGCATTGGAATAGTGAATTTGTCAGCAAATTAGCGCAACATTTTCGGGTGATTTTGCCGGATAATCGCAAAGTTGGATTGAGTGATTCGACCAATCCGGAAACTATGCGTGGAATGGCGCAGGATGTAGTCGATTTTATGGATGCACTGGGGCTGGATTCAGCGTACTTGCTGGGATGGTCAATGGGCGGAATTATTGTGCAGGAGTTTTTGCTGCATTTTGCCAGCCGCTGTTTAGGTGCTGCGTTGATTGCCAGTGAACCGCAAATTTGTTATACCACCTCGGATCTGCATCAGTTGGTTAATAATTTATTGACGAATCCCGGCAGTGCTGCCCGCGCGGCATTGGGCGAGTTATTTTATTCGGAAGCACCAAGCATTGAATTTCGCAAATATCTTGCGAAGGTGGTATTACGGATTCCGCATTATGTTTATCCATTTAACGTGGTGGCACAACGATTGCAGGATAAGATTGTCGCCGATTGGACGGGGATGAATGAAGAGCAATTGGCAGCAATAAAAATCCCGATTCTACTGCTTGCTGCGCGCAATGACCGGGTAATTCCGTATGCTGCCAGCCAATATCTATTTGAACATTTACCGGCAGCCAAACTTTGTCTCTATAGCCACGGCGGACATTTTTTTCTTAATTACTATCCGCAGGAGCTGGCTAGTGATATTATCGCTTTTTTAGCTAAAAAAACCTAATTCAACCAAGACACAGCTACCATCGGCAATGACATTAATTCCGTATTCCTGACATTTTTTGATCGCCTCTGGGCTAGATGCGCCCGGTTGCATCCAGATATTTTTTATTCCCTGTTGCTGTGCTTCCTCAACAATTTTTTCGGTAATCGCCGGTGGTGTAATTACTGAAATACTTTTTACTTCCGGATTCAGTTGACTCAACTTATTGACGCAGGCTACACCTTCGATCTCTTTTTCTAACGGATGTACCGGTGTTACTTGCAAATTATTTTGCAGATAACAGCGCAAGACCTTATTGCCGAATTTGGTACGGTCTTTGGATGCGCCAACAACCGCATATGCACCGGACGTGAAAAATTGTTCGATTTTTGATTTGCTCATATTCATACCTATCTTAAAATTTAAAAAAAGACAAAAATAATCCCGGCATTTCAGCCGGGTATGTAAATTTACAAATTACGGGAACTTAATTGTTGTTCTTTTTGAATTGCAGTGTTTATATTATTAAAAAACTGCATCTGTTCCTGCATTTGACGATTCATCTGCTTTTGCATTTGCGTCATTTGTTGATTTTCTTGTTTGAGGTTTTTTTGGAGATTGGTTTTGATTGCCTGAATTTGCTGATTGCTGACACTTAAATTTAATGGTGCCGAATTAATGGTTTTGCCGTTTACTTCTGCGCTGACTGCTATTTGATAAGTTCCAGCTTGTTGAGGTAATAAAAATATTTTTGAGGAATAATTGTCGCTGCTGGTGTCACTGGTATTAAATGAAACCTGTTTACCGATTACCTGAACGCCGTCCAACCCGCTAAATTTTACATTGGACAGATTTTTAATATTTGACGTTTGTAGCGCAATAGCTACATTTTCTGCGGTGCTGATGTTGGTTAATTCCAAAGTCGGCGTGGTTGCTGCCAAGGCGTGTGTTGCATAAAATATCACACTGCCGCTTATTAGTATATTTTTAAATTTCATATCTATTTCCCCAAAATAGTTAAAGTATACCAATGACGTAGCTACTTCAAAGCCCTATTATATTACTGCTGCTAATAAATATGCAACAAAAATATTTGAAATATTTTTGCTAAAAATTTGACAATTGCGCTTGAGATTTTGGCACTGAAATGATATAATTCGGACTGTTTAATCAAACACATCTCTTGGGGTCATAGCTCAGCTGGTAGAGCGCTACAATGGCATTGTAGAGGTCAGGAGTTCGACTCTCCTTGGCTCCACCAATCAAATTCGGGTTGTTAGCTCAGTGGTAGAGCGTCACGTTGACATCGTGAAGGTCGTTGGTTCGACACCAATACAACCCACCACGGTGATTTTTGCCTTTCTTTTATATTCAATATTTTCCTTTCAAAACCTAGTAATTGCAATGTGTTTCTCAAATTGTTTTATTTCTAATAACTTCTAAATACCACTAATATTTTAAACACGATATTTCTATCTGTAAAAGCCTCACCGTAACCACTAAGGGTAGCAGTTAATTCAATGATAGTATAGTGGACCCCATTGTCAAGACAGATTATTAAGTTTTTATAGAAATTAATTTTTTAAAAACTCATCCTATCTTGTCATTATGCGGCCTCCCTGATTATTATTGTTGGTAACACACGTTTCTTCTTAATTCGCACCCGAT
>CAZATM010000029.1:0-56737 GCA_964488065.1 uncultured Neisseria sp. | reverse complement strand
TCACCACCTGCAAGTCCGGATGGAAGGATTCAATGATATTTACTCAGTTCGCTTTACCCCGGACTTAGCAGATTCACGAATACATTCCGAAATTAAAATTCCGGGCTGGGATATTATCGGGATGACGCTCAAGAAAAGCGTAATTACCTATGATACCAATTTTGGAGATGCCGATGCCCCAAAAGGTTTATATGATCGGTTGACGATGGATATTGAATTAAAACGTCAGGGATTCCGGGTCTATATCAGTTATTTTGTCGGATTCTTTATGGCAGGAGTTCTGGCACACATACTTTATCTAATGACATCAATACCCTATCCGGCACGGGCAACAATTTTTGTCGGCGGAATTTTTTCTTTTGTCGGCAATAAATATGTTATTGACCAACGATTGCCGTTAACTTCGGATTTCACCTTAGCAGATGGGATTCAGGCGGCAACATTTATGGTTTTATTTGTTGCAATATTAGTGTCAATTCTGCTGGAGTTGCTTAAGTTTCCGGAACAGAAACACCGCAAAGTTTCAATCATTATTGGTAGTATTTCCGGAGTTTGCTACATCAGTTATATCGCTGAATTTACCATCCGGGCTATATTATCGTAAAATAATGGCTGGTAACTAGACCAGCCATTATTTTCAACATCAATATAATACTTTTTTAGTAATTGTTCATTAAAATCATTAATCACTTAGTGAAACCAAATCGCGCGCCATTACCGCAACACACACGCCCAAAAACATTAGGAATAATGCGATTTCAAGTGCATAAATAATCAAGGCGTAAAGTCCAATAAACTTGGTCAATGGCAACGCAATGAATACCGCCACCAATAATAGCAGTAAGAATATAAACATAAATGCTATTGTCGGAATAAAATTAAATAAAATGGCTTTAATTCCCAACAATAGTGACTTAAATGGCGGAATCTGTCCATTTGACAGGATATTAATCGGTAAAGCAATGAAAAACACCAACTGTAGTCCGAGCAGCAAAACATCTACCAATAAATTCGCCAACGGAATTAACTGCTCGTTTTTAAGCGATAGATACTGCCCACCCAAAGAAATCAATAACGCCAATAACAAATAGATAACTATCAAGCGGACAGTATTCCAGCGCAATAACCGGGCAAATATATTTTTGAGTGACCAGCTAAAATCTGTAGCGGTTAGGCTGTAATAACTAATTGATTGAGCGCCAATCAGCAAAGGAAAAATAGCACTCATCGCGACTGCTACAATAACCCTAACCAAATAGCTTTCACCAAACACCATTCCCAAGCCTAGAAATAATGCAAACAAAGCCAATAAAATTACCGTAACCAGTGCGGTTTTAAAAAAATGCTGGCGAAAAACACTAATTCCCGCCTTAAACCAACTCAAAAAACTAGTCAATTTAACTCGATTTATCTGGCAATTAACAATCTTACTCATGACTAATTCCATTTTGATATAATTTATAACTAAAAATAGTGGTAACACTGATAAACAATAACATCAGAATAACCACAATTATCAGCGCAATGATTGAGATAACCGCATTTGCCACCGACAATGAAATCAAGGCAAAAATATACAACGGAACCAATAAAAACGGCAATAAGAGCAGCACTCCTAAAACCACCACGGCAGAATTTTTCAATAAAAACTGCCAATTTAGTTTTAACGACTGAAACACTTTAACTTCCGGATTAAATACCATAATCGCCAATGAGATTCCCAAAAATACCGCCCGCGCAACGCTGGCACAAACTAATATTACTATTGAGCGGTGATCGGATAACATATTGACGGTATTTGAGGTATCAATTCCTAATCCCGCCATGCTTTCCCATACCAACGAAGTTACCACAAAATCAAACAGGACGTTGAATAAGGCATAACTTACAATATTGCGCTGACGGAAAATCAATGCCAGATTTAATCTAGCGCCCACCGGTTGCCCATCTTCAATATATTTGGCCGTCAGATAAATGCGCGCGGCAACCAGTACCGCAAAAAAAGATCCCATAATCGGCAAAATTGAAAAAATTACGAAGCCCATTGCAAATAGAATAAAATTTATTGGCTTCTCGCGAAAAATGGCAAAACTGGCTTTAACCCAGCTCCAGGCAATCCCCACCGGCAATTGATTGTTAACACGTAAATTAGACATAAGCATCCATAATAAAAAATATCAAGGGGTTATTATAGCTTACTTGCCATAAAAAACTATGATGTCTATAAAATTTCATTAACACTAATAACGTTTACTGGCTGGTTTGAAGCTCTCAACTAAAGTAGTTAACTTTAACCTCACTCAATAATTGATATTACTGCACATTAAAATTATTACTATTTTTACAATCCAACGGATATTTACTATTATCATCCTGTGGCACACCTATGATTCTCAAAATTCGTTTATAAGAATCAATCCGATTGTGAGCCTTAATATCTTTGTCAGCTCCGCGGCTGGCACCGCATTCAAGTCCGCCATTAATGATATTTATTACCGTTCCAAATCCCGGAATGCGATTATTTTTCAAATCCGCAGCAGTTGGCTGCCATTGATTACTCATGACTGCATGAGCCGAGGGTTTCGGCGCTTGCGGTGTCATCCAGAACCAAATTGCCGACCCCCATAATAAACTACTACGATGCGGTTGGTTGGCACTTGGGTCGGATACCAGTCCTGGATTTGCGAGTAAATCATAACCATTTTTTTTGACAAAATCCGATTGACCAAATGCGATATAATTATACGGATAGCTAAGTTGAATTGCACCACGTCCATAATAATAATTTGGTGATTTTTCACAGGCATTTTGTCCGGCAGGATTACTTGCCCATTGGCAATACTTACCTTTAGGTTTCTTTACTTGCAATACATAATTTATAACCTTTAACCGGTTACTATCATCCAATCCCGCCAAATTAACAACCCCCTGCCCAGCCAAGTTTTTTTTATCTTCATCATTCATCCATGAAGCCAACTGCTGGTTAGTGATTTTTTTAAAGTCGGCAGCACTATTTAATTTTTCCAAAATGTCAAAAGGAGTTTCGGAAGCAAAACATAATCCAGTTGTTTCCTGTTGTACATTTGCCAAAAAGGCCGCCAGTTCCCGTTTAGCATTGCTTCTATCGCCAGCAAGGAATCCAGGGAAATATTCTGCTGTTTGAGCAAAATTTTCATAGGTATAAAGGGTTTGGATGGTATGAATACTGGCTGGAGTTGGCGCTTCACCACTGAAATCAACTTTATTACCATGAGCATCCTTCACCATCAAAGCCGGACAATTTTGAAAATCGCCGCGAAGCTTATTCAGGTTCGCAATCGCACGCTCCAGTTCCGGAGCCGCATTATCGATACATTTTTGATACTTGCCATTCCAATGTTCATTGGGAGCCAATAAGTGCTTACAGGTTTCATGAGCACCCGCAGCCTTTGCCTGTTGCAACTTGTAATCCTGATAATATTTATCATACAGATATTTCAAATGCTCACCGTTGGATAACGGAAATATCTCATTAAACTGTTGCTTGGTAATCAGACCATTTATTTCATCAGCACTTGCTGTTGCACAAACACCAATGCTCGCCACCACAACAAAAGTTAGTAACTTATGCATGCTAAAACTCCTGAAAACTAATTATTTAATCCAATGACTGATACGTAATTGTAGCAATTATTAAAAAAAATAACAATAATAAAACTGTATATCAACTATCCAAATTCGTATGTATCCATACAATATTTAATACAACAAACCGACCAATTAAAGTTTAAATAACTCGCGAAATAGGATTACCACCATAGCATCAATTACTATCGTGGATTAATCTCACCAGATTAAGCTCCGGTAAAATCAGCCTGATATGATAAAATTCAGGGGTGATTTAATAGCTATTTCACAACATTAATAATCCAGCATTTATTTTCCATAAAATGGAAGGACTGCACCAATGAAATATTTATCTTTAATTGCGGCTCTTGGACTTTTGCTTAGTGGCTGCGCTCATATGAACAGTAACAACAATGACGATGATGACCAAATTTACAGCAACAGTGGTCATCAGGTAAATAATCCAATGAATGGTTCAATGAAAGCCAGCTCTCCAGATTGATTTTTAGATGGAATAGACTCATGTCAATTTGCTATAAAATAACGCCGCAATGCCACAGCCATCATTATTTGGTTGAACTATCATTCACTGCTATTAATCCGACCATGGAATTAGCGCTACCGGTATGGATTCCCGGAAGCTATATGGTTCGCGAATTTAGTAAAAATATCACCACTCTTAATGCCACCCAGCGCCAACAACTGATTAATGTTGAACAAATTAGTAAAAACCGCTGGCAATTACATAATCTTGAAATCGGCGCCCCGGTTATTGTTGGTTATCGGGTTTATGCTTATGAATTTGGCATTCGAACTGCATTTCTTGACCACTCGCGCGGCTACTTTAATCCAACCAGTCTATGCCTAGCGATTACCGGCGGCGAAAGCTCGGCGCATTGCCTTGAATTTTGTGAACTGCCACCACACTGGCAGGTAATTAGCGGGCTGAAATCCACGGGAGCACAGCGATTTTGTGCCGAAAATTATGATGAATTGATTGACTCTCCATTCGAATTAGGCTCTTATAGCGAATTAGCATTTGAATTATATGGCAAAAAACATGCGGTCATTCTTTCCGGCACTATTCCGGGATTTGATCAATCACGCTTTCTTGCCGATATCGAAAAAATTTGCCGTTATCAGGTCGATCTATTCGGCGGCATCCCGCCCTATCAGCATTATTACTTTATTCTCAATTTGAGCGGTGAAATTTATACCGGCTTGGAACATCGCAATTCAACCTTTTTAATGGCGCCATGGTATTCTTTGCCGAATTTAAACCATAGCAATGACGAAGACTATCATAAACTCCTAGCGCTGATTAGTCACGAATTTTTCCACACCTGGAATGTTAAACGGATAAAACCAGCGGCGTTTACTCCCTATCAACTAATGGAAGAAAATTACACCAAGCTATTGTGGTGGTTTGAAGGGGTGACTTCCTACTATGATGACTTGGTACTTTACCGCAGCGGGATTACCACTCAGGAGCAATATCTCAAGGTAGTTACCGACAACATCAATAATGTTTATAAATTTTCCGGTGTTAATAACCAGACCTTAGCCAATAGCAGCCTAACCAGTTGGATAAAATATTATCGCCAGGATGAAAATAGCCCAAACAGCATCGTGAGCTATTATGTCAAAGGTTCATTGGTAGCATGGGGACTGGATTTACTGATTCGCAATCAATCACGCTATTCACTGGATGATGTAATGCGTTATTTGTTTCAGCAATGGCAAACGACCGCAGCAGGTATTGGTGAAAATCAAATCCCAGCATTGGTTAAAGCGGCAACCGGTGTCGATGTTGCCGAGTTTATTCATCTGGCAACCGAAACTACCGCAATGTTACCGCTAGTTGAACTGCTGGCACAATTTGGTTTAGATCTTGATTCACGCCCAGCCAAAAATCATCAAGACAATGGTAAATATTTGTCCACCACCATTACTGAAAAATCGGGTGCAGATAAAGCGCTTGATCTCGGAGTTAAGCTTGAAAAGCAGACGCTTGGTTATTTGGTAAAAAATGTCTATGCCAACACTCCGGCAGAAACCGCCGGAATTGCCGGAGGCGATCTAATTATCGCGATCAATAATATCAAATTAACCAATCTGGAGCGTCAATTAGCTTTTTATTCGGCGGGTACTGAAATTAGCTTAACGCTTTTTAGGCAGGAACGATTATTAAACTTAGTAATTCAGCTGGAACCGAGTTTGGCAACTATTTATGATTTGCAACTGAAAGATGCCCAGCTACTAGCCCATTGGCTGTAATCCATGCAAAAAAGTACTCATGCATTTTTGATTCTATTATTAGCCCCCTGCCAAGGGGGCTAACTTTTCGAATTATGAGGATCGTGGTTGACGATGATTGATAACAAATTTCGCGCGCCAACCCTTGATGGGATAAACTTTCAGTGACAATTAGCAACATGTTATAATACTGCTTTAATTCAACAATAGCATGGAGAATAGCACGTGTTCAACCAGCAGCATTTAGAGTTTATCCAACAGGATCTTAGCCGCCATAAAGTTTTAGTTATCGGCGATGTAATGCTTGACCGCTATTGGTTTGGCGATGTCAACCGCATTTCACCGGAAGCACCGGTTCCAATTGCAAAAATCAATAAAATTGAAGATCGCCCCGGCGGTGCTGCCAATGTTGCACGAAATATTGCCAGTCTGGGCGGAAATGTCACCTTATTATCAGTGGTTGGATTGGATGAGCCGTCATTGGTTCTTGAAAAACTATTGCTTGAAGAAGGTGTTAATCCACTCCTCAAAAAAGATGATACCATCAATACCATCGTCAAATTACGCGTCGTTGCCAAGCATCAACAATTAATTCGCATTGATTTTGAAGACAAACCATCCCATGAAATCTTAGCAGAGATTTTAGATACCTACGAATCAATCATCGATCAATTTGAAGTGATAATCATATCTGACTATGGCAAAGGCGGTTTGGCACATACTGCCAAAATGATTGAAATTGCCCGCAGCCATCATAAACAAGTATTGGTTGACCCCAAGGGTAAAGATTACAGCAAATATGCTAATGCCACCATTATCACGCCCAATCGTAGCGAAATGGCGGATGCTGCCGGTAGCTGGAATAGCGAAAATGAACTAATTGCCAAAGCCACCCAACTTAAAAAAGATTTGAACCTTGAGTACCTGCTGGTAACTCGCAGCGAAGAAGGAATGACCTTATTTGCCGAACAGACCTATAACTACCCAACTTTTGCCCAAGAGGTCTTTGATGTTTCCGGTGCTGGTGATACGGTAATTGGAACATTGGGACTAATGCTGGCTAATCAGGTACCGATAACCGATGCCGTATCAATTGCCAATGTTGCCGCTGGTGTAGTGGTTGCCAAATTGGGGACTGCCACTGTCAGCAAACAGGAATTAATTAGTCACTTAAACCTACATCTGAATTCATAAGGATCACTCTCATGTTAATCGTAGTTACCGGAGCAGCCGGTTTTATTGGCTCAAACATCGTAAAAGAACTTAATCGCCGTGGGCACTATGACATTATTGCGGTGGATAACCTCACCAATGGTGAAAAATGTAAAAACTTAGCCGATCTGGATATTCTGGATTTTGTTGACAAAGAAGATTTTATTCAATCAATTGTTAATGGTGAATATGATAATCAAGTTGATTATATTTTTCATCAGGGCGCCTGCTCGGCAACGGTAGAAGCTAATGGCCGCTACATGATGAAAAACAACTACGAATATTCGTGCTTGCTGCTTGAATTTGCCCAAAAATTTGAAGTTCCGTTTATTTATGCTTCATCAGCTGCCACCTACGGTGGTGGTTCGGTCTTTGTTGAAGACCGGGAAAATGAAATTCCGCTAAATGTCTATGGTTATTCCAAAATGTTGTTTGACCAAATTGTCCGCCGTTACTTTGAAGGCGGTTTGCGCGCCCCTGTGGTTGGACTAAAATACTTTAATGTCTATGGACACCGCGAATCCCACAAGGGTCGGATGGCATCGGTTGTATTACATAATTTCCGCCAGTATCAAGAACACGGAGTAGTAAAACTATTTGCCGGTTGTCAGGGTTATGGTAATGGTGAACAAAAACGCGATTTTATTTCAATTGAAGACGTGGTCAGTGTCAATATGCATTTCTTTGAAAATCATACCCAAAGTCCGAATGAAGTTTCGGGTATTTTCAATTGTGGTACCGGCAATGCCCGCAGCTATAATGATTTAGCACTGGCAACCATTAACGCTTGTCGCCAAGCTGAAGGTCAGCCAGCAATTGATCTGGCTACTGCGGTAACCCAAGGAATTCTTGAATATATTCCCTTCCCTGGTGATTTGGCTGGTAAATATCAATGCTATACCGAAGCCAATAGTTCACGCCTAATTCGTGATGCCGGTTACAAAAAACCATTTTTGAGTCTAGAGCAAGGAATTAACAACTACGTTAATTTATTATTGGCATAAAAACATGATACCAAAAAAAGTAATTTTATTGGGAATAATCGGAGCAGTTGGCGGAGCCGTTGCCGTAAGTTTTTCCGGAGCTGCCGGCAGTTCAATGGCTAAACGCTACCCACAGGTAAATAAATTTGATTTTTATTTGCTCTCCACCCAATGGATTCCAGGATGGTGTGAAGCCGGAACCGGTCAAAGCGGCGCTGATTTAGATCAAATCAAATCCTGCCAGCAGCAAGCCAGTAAACCCTTAATGTTTCACGGTTTATGGCCAGAATATAAGGATGGCAGTTACCCAAGTAGTTGCAGTGAAGTCCCAGATTTAAAGTCTGATAACTTGGATTTTGAAAATCCTTATCGCAATTATCTAACCAATGCCAATCGGTTTATTAACCATGAATGGGCTAAGCACGGTACTTGCTCTAATTACTATAGCGCCGGTTTAGAAAGTAGCAATAGTTCGTTATACTATCAGAATGTTAATCGCTATTTTAATGATGGATTACGCCAATATCAAAAAATTGCTTATTCTACGCTCAAAATGGAAACCACTGCTACAGAAATTCGCACTATGCTACATGTGCAAAATCCGCAGATTCCCGAAAGCTCAATTTTGGTAATTTGTGATGGTAACGATAGTGAAAAATACCTTACCGGATTATGGTTCTGCATGGATAAAAAAGTTGACAAATTTGTCGATTGTCCGGAGGTTCTAATTCGTAAAAACACTTGTAGCGGAACTATTCTGACGCGCTAAAATCCAATTAGCCGCCAGTGCATTTAATGGATTGAAACATGGAAAAATTTGCCAGCTATGCTGTAAATTACAGTCTCGGTCGCCGATATTCGGAAGCTCCGCCCAAGTTACGTAGTGATTTTCAGCGTGATCGCGATCGGGTTATCCACTCCAGCGCCTTTCGCCGCTTGGAATATAAAACGCAGGTATTTATCAATCATGAAGGTGATTTGTTCCGCACGCGATTAACTCATAGCCTGGAAGTTGCCCAAGTTGGTCGCTCGATTGCCAATGCCTTAAATTTGAATGTTGATTTAGTTGAAACCATTTGTTTGGCACATGATTTGGGTCATACTCCTTTTGGTCATAGCGGTCAGGATGTGTTAAACGAATGTATGCTGCCGCACGGACAACATTTTGAACACAACCTACAATCGCTGCGAATCGTCACCGAACTGGAAGAACGTTATGCCGAATTTAACGGCTTGAATCTGACTTTTGAATCACTGGAAGGCATCCTCAAACATTGCCCATTAAATAAAGCCCAGCAATTGGGGCGACTTGGTGAACGGTTTTTAAATAAAACCCAGCCTAGTCTGGAAGCGCAATTAGCCAATGTTGCCGATGAATTAGCCTACAATTTCCATGATCTGGATGATGGTTTGCGCGCCAATTTGCTAACGCTGGATGAGTTGGAAGAAGTCGCCATAGTTAAAAATCAGCTTGATACCATTCGCAGTCAATACCCGCAGCTATCCGGACGGCGCTTGCATAAAGAATTGGTCCGCCATTTGATTAATTTCACCATTTACCGTCTGATTGATAATTCACAAGCTAATATTAATCAACACCAACCGGAATCGGTAACGGATGTCCGGGCATGCCCGCCGTTGATTCAATATGATGATGAGTTTTATCAACAGCAAAAACAACTAAAGCGCTTCCTGTTTAAAAACCTCTATCAGCACTATAGTGTCATGCAACTGCGTTATAAAGCCGAAAAAGTGATTCGCTCATTATTTGAAGCTTTTATCAGCGATCAGCGCTTATTGCCGGATCAATTCCAAGCCCGAATTGAAAAAGATGGTTTGCCGCGAGTGGTTGCCGACTACATTTCGGGCATGACCGATCGCTACGCATTTAGACAATACAACCGTCTTTTTACCGTCAAATTAGTATAACACAACAAACCGCAACAGCCAAATAGCTAAAGGAATAAGATAAGTTATGGTAACCGTAAAGAGTAATTTTCATGATGTTAATAGTTGGCTGGAGATTCAGCGGGCACACTTTACCCCCGCCGAAATCGAGCAATTTAAACGCGCTATCCACTTGGCAGAACAGTTTTATAACGGCAAAGCTTTTTATCCAACCGATATTGACATGTTACTGCATGCTTTGACTTGTGCCAACAAAGTTTCCGAATTACATCTCTATGCTGATGCTGTTACTGCGACCATTTTATTTGCTTTGCCGCATTTTTGTCCGAATTGGGTTGCAGAACTCAAAGACTTTGATAAAAAAATCGTCGAATTAATTGATGGAATCAACCGGGTGACCAATATCCGTAAACTTGATGATTTAGCAATAGATGCCGATGAAACCGAGAAAAGAAACCAGATTGAAGTTATCCGTAAAATGCTTCTGGCAATGGCCAGCGATATTCGGATTGTACTGATCGTATTGGTTGGTCGCGGCGAATTAATGCTTAATTTAAAAAGCTGTAATGATTTTGCGCTGCAACAAAAAATTGCACTCGAAACCATGGAAATTTTTGCCCCGCTCGCCAATCGACTGGGGGTGTGGCAGATAAAATGGGAACTGGAAGATTTATCATTCAAATATCTTCACCCCGAACAATATAAGCGCATTGCCAAGTTACTTGATGAAACACGACAAGAGCGGCTGGATTATATTGAAAATATTAAAAAATTCTTATCGTCGCAAATGGAAGAAAGTGGGATTCAGGATTTTCAGGTTAGTGGTCGTGCCAAGCACATCTACTCAATCTGGAAAAAAATGAAAAAGAAAAATTATGACTTTGAGAATCTCTATGATATTCGCGCCGTGCGGGTACTGGTTCCGGAAATCCGTGATTGCTATACGGTGCTGGGAATTGTCCACACCAAATATTCACCAATTCCCGGTGAATTTGATGATTATATTTCCAATCCAAAACCCAATAATTATCAGAGTTTGCATACTTGTGTAATCGGACCAGAAAATCGGATTGTCGAAATTCAAATCCGGACTTTTGCCATGCATGATCATGCCGAATACGGGGTAGCAGCGCATTGGCGTTATAAGGAAGGCGGCGAAAATAACCCGCAATTTGAAGAAAAAATAGCCTGGATTCGTCAAATTCTTGATTGGCGCGATGAACTATCCGAGCGCAAAGATCTGGCGGACATTTTCAAAAATGAAATTTTCAGCGACAATATTTATGTAATGACGCCCAACGGCAAGGTTATCACGCTGCCAACCGGCTCAACGCCAATTGATTTTGCCTATGCGGTTCATAGTGCGATTGGTCATCGCTGCCGCGGCGCCAAGGTCGATGGACAGATTGTACCGTTATCGACGGCATTGCAAAACGGCCAGCGCGTTGAAGTGCTGACGGTAAAAGCAGGCGGTCCGAGCATTAACTGGTTGCATGAGGGCTGGGCAAAAAGTTCAAAAGCGATTAGCCATATCCGCCGCTATATCCGCGATCTAAATAATGAAGATTTCCATGAAAGTGGCAAAGAAATTTATGAACGCGAATTATCCAAATTTCCAGCAGCAATTCGGCCACGGGCAGAAGAAATTGTTTCCAAATTAAGCCATACCAATGAGAAAGATTTGCAAATTTCGATCGGCAAAGGTGAAATTTCGCCATTGACATTGAAAGAAGCCATTGAAAAACTTATTGCGGCAGCCATTCCACAGCCAAAAGAAGATTTAACCAGTGCCGAACTGGAAAAACGTCTGGCAGAAAAACGCGATAAAATAGTCAAACCCCACGCCAAAGGAACGATTTTGGTGGATGGTGTTAGCGGAATCGTCACCCATTTTGCCCAATGCTGCAAACCGATTCCCGGCGATCAGATTGTCGGCTTTATTACCCAGGGTAAAGGTGTAGCCATTCACCGTTTGGGCTGTCAGGATTTTAACCGCCAAGCGCACCTCTACCAGCATAAAGTCGTTCATGTCAGTTGGGCGGATAACGCTAAAAATTCAACTTTTAGTGCTGATTTGGAAATTATTGCCAATGACCGCCATGGCTTACTGCGTGATTTAACCGATTTGTTTGCGATTGAGAAGCTACATATTATTGGGCTACGCACGGTTTGCCGTAATAATAAGGCTATCATGACTTTTACAATTCAAGTCAATGGACAAGATTTTAACTTCACGACTTTAATCGGCAAAGTCTTTAACATCAATGGCGTTCAGGAAGTCACTAGAAAATAATTTCACCGAACATTAAAAAAAGGAAGTATTTCACATGCTTCCTTTTTATTTAGTAAATTTCTTAATTTCGGAGACAATCCGCGCGGTTCCATCGGTAATTGCCAATTTTCGGGCAGCAATTGCCAATTGATTACAGGTCTGTGGAGTCAATTCGGCTAATTTGTTAGCCAGCGACTCAGGGGATAAAGAAGTTTGCGGGAGTAAAAACGCCGCCTGCTCCCGTACCAAATAAAGCGCATTCCCTGTTTGATGATCATCCACTGCGTGTGGGTAAGGCACAAAAATGGCACAAATTCCGGCAGCAGCAACCTCGGCGACCGTCGAAGCTCCGGCACGACAAATAATCACATCATGTTGATGGTACGCCTCAGCCATATTATCAATAAATTTAACCACGTTGGCATTGACTCCAGCCCTCAGGTAGGCGGTAGTAACTTTATCCATATCACCGCTTTTACCGATTTGGTGAGTCACCCCCGCAATATGTGTTGTAATGCGGGCACAGGCTGCAGGAACCATATCATTTAAGGCTTGTGCGCCTAAACTACCACCAACAACTAAAATCCGTAGTTTATCAGTCGAAGGCAATGCAGACGTATCCAGCGCAGATCCGGAATCAACAATTTCCTGCCGTACCGGATTGCCGACCACCAAAGTTTTTTTGCCCGGCAAAACATTTGGAAACGCAGTCAATACTCGATTGGCAACCTTTGATAAAATTCGATTGGTTAACCCGGCAACCGAGTTTTGCTCATGAATAATCAGCGGTTTACCAACTAAACGTGCCGCAAAGCCAATCGGGAATGCCGCGTAACCACCAAATCCCACTATGATAAGCGGTTGATGGCGGTGGATAATTTTAATCGCAGCCATTAGCGCTTTAAACATAGTCAATGGTAACAATAACTTGCGTAATATTCCCTTCTTGCGAACACCACCAATAGTAATTTGTTCTAACGGATAGCCATGTTGCGGAACTAGATTTACTTCCATTCCACTATTGCCGCCGACCCAAACAATCTGATAATCCGTTTCAAGCTGCTTTGCCACCGCTAAAGCCGGAAAGATATGCCCACCAGTACCACCGGCACTGATAATTAATGTTGGTAGATTGCGTTTAGCGGTCATGGTGATGACTTCCCAAGCGAATAAGTTTATTTTCGTAATCAATTTTAAGTAAAATGGCAATCGCAATGCAGTTGATCAAAATTGAACTACCGCCATATGAAACAAATGGCAAGGTTAAACCTTTGGTTGGTAAAATTCCAATGCTAACCCCAATATTAACCACGGCTTGGGCAAATAGCCACGCACTGATCCCCTGCGCTAACAACGCCTGAAATTTACGATTCGGCAACCGTTTAGCTTCGGTGGCAATCACGGTAAACCCACGATAGAAAATTACCCAAAACAAGGCTAATACCACCACCACGCCAACCATACCAAATTCTTCCCCAATAATTGCCATAATAAAATCGGTGTGGGCTTCCGGTAAATAATAGAGTTTTTCAAGACTATTACCAAGTCCAACCCCAAACCAACCACCATGACCAAATGACAATAATGAGTGGCTAAGTTGATAACCTTTACCCAGTGCATCTTCCCACGGATTTAAAAAGCCAATTACCCGTTTCATCCGATATGGTTCCATGATAACCAGACCGGCAAAAGCAATCACTCCCGCAACCAAAGTTCCCAAAATAATTCGTACATCTAAATCGGAAAGATATAAAATCGTTAGAACAATCAGAAAAATAACCGTAGTCGAACCCATATCCGGTTCCATTAGCAATAACCCACAAACCAATACAATCGCGGTCATCAGCGGGACTATATCACTGAGGAATTTAACGGATTTCAACGATTTACCACTAAAATAATTTGCCATGTAAATCGCCATTCCCAATTTGGCAAGTTCCGAAGGCTGCAAATTCAAAAAGCCGATGGGCAGCCAGCGCCGCGAGCCATTGACAACCCGCCCGACATGGGGAATCAACACTGCCGCCAGCAAAATAATTACGACAATCAAAATCCGATTGGCATTTTTATGCCAAAATGAACTCGGTTGGCTAAATGCTAGTGCACCCCCAACACAGCCAAGGGTGATCGCCATAAAGTGTCGAATCAGATAATAATAGGGATTACCGCTACCGGAATCGCGGGCTGCATACGCAATTGATGCCGAATAAACCATCACCACGCCGACCGTCAACAGCAGAATTGTAGCAAACAGCAGATTATTGTCTAAGCCAATCTTGCCGTTTTTATTGCGGTCACTAAAAAACCAGCGGATAAATTTAGTTACAATATTCATGAACAGCATCAATAAAAACTTGCGCACGATGTTTGTAATTTTTGAACATGTCCCACGAAGCACATGCTGGCGATAAAATTACCGCATCACCAGATTTGGCCTGCTTAACACACGCCGCGACCGCCGATTCCAGCGTTGGATAACTCTTAACATTGGGAATACCGGTTAAAATTCCAGCTAACTGCGCAGCGTCTTGCCCAATTAGTGCAACCGAATGACATTTAGCCAAAACCAACTCACGCAACGGTGAAAAATCCTGCCCTTTACCATCACCACCTAATATGAGATGAATCGGACGGTTGATGCCGCCAACTCCGGCGATAACCGCGCCAACATTGGTTCCCTTGGAATCTTCAATGTATAGAACCCCATTATGTTCGCAAACTTTTTGCATCCGATGCTCCAAACCGGCAAATTCTGCCAGATACGGAATAAACTGTTCCACCAAATAGCCTGCTCCACTTAAGAGTGCCAAGCTAGCCAACACATTTAAGTAATTATGTTTTCCAACCAATTGCAAATTTTCGGTAGTAAAAATTGCCTGATCTTCAACCACTAATTTATCACCATTGTGTGAAAGCTGATAATCAGCAGCATGCGCCGCAAAATAAAGCTGTTGACAATCATCGCGGCGCATTGCCTGTACCAATGGATCATCTTGATTCAAAACCTGAATTTGACAATTATTGAAAATATTGGCTTTAACATAAGCATATTCCAACAAATCCCGATAGCGATCTAAATGATCTTCCGAAATATTTAATACCGTTGCACTGACCGGTTGTAAACTGGTTAAAGTTTCCAGTTGAAAACTTGATAATTCCAAAACAATTAGTTGCGGATAATTTTGCGTTTGTTCAATTTCGATTAAGGCATCTAATACCGGCAAACCAATATTCCCGGCAACCAATGTCTTAATTCCTGCCTGTTGTCCCAAAAACCCGGTCAAACTGGTAACGGTGGTTTTACCATTGCTGCCGGTAATAGCAATAACTTTGGTATTCCATGTTCTGATTTCGCGGGCAAATAATTCGACATCACCAATTACTTCTTTGCCACAACTAAGCGCCTGTTGCAAAACCGGTTCGTAAATTGATACGCCGGGACTAATCACAATTATATCGGCATCAACAAAATTACCATATTCAAGTTGACCACCAATAACTTCAATTTCACTCCACTGCGGTGGGGTTTCGCGAGTATCTACGACTCGCAGCACCTTGGCGTCCCTAAAAGCTAAAAAATTGTAGATTGAACGCCCAGTCTCGCCGGCACCAACAATGACAAACTTAGCGGTTGAATAATTAATTTTCATAAGATTTCTTTACTTGACAAGCTTTAAGAGCTTATTTGCTAACGCAATTTTATGGTCGATAAACTGATCAGTAAAAATATAATACTGATAATCCAGAAACGAACCACGACCTGGGTTTCTTTCCAGCCTTTTAATTCAAAATGATGGTGAATCGGTGCCATCAAGAAAATCCGTTTGCGGCGTAATTTATACGAACCGACTTGCAAGATTACCGACAACGCTTCAATCACAAATAATCCACCCATAATTCCAAAGACGATTTCCTGACGAACAATTATCGCAATTGTGCCTAATACCGCACCAATTGACAACGCACCAACATCCCCCATAAAGACCTGTGCCGGATGGGCATTAAACCATAGAAATCCCATGGTTGCACCAGCCAGTGCCATACAGAAAACCACGATTTCATGAGCCAGCGGAATATGCGGTAAATACAGATAACCGGCAAAAATTTTATGCCCGGCGATATAGGCAAAAATCGACAAACCCAAAGCGACCAAGACGATCGGAACTGAGACCAGACCATCAAGACCATCGGTTAAATTAACCGCATTGGAGCTACCGACAATCACAAAATAGGTTAACACTAAAAAACCAATTAAACCAAATGGATACTGCACAGCTTTAAAAAAAGGAATCACTACCTCGGTAGTATTCGGCATCTTGACTACATAGACCAGAAACAAACCACTGATTATGGCAATTAAAGATTGTCCAACCATTTTGGCTTTACCGGATAAACCTTTGGAGTTTTTATGGACAATTTTCAGATAATCATCCAAAAAGCCAATAACTCCGGTCGAAACCAGCACAAACAACAGTAGCCAGATGTATAAATTGGTCAAATCGGCAACCAATAAGGTAGTCACTACAATTGAAATGATAATCAGTACCCCGCCCATGGTCGGCGTACCAGTCTTAACTAAATGTGTTTGCGGGCCATCATTCCTGACCATCTGTCCGACTTTTAATGAAGTTAACCAGCGAATAACCCGCGGTCCAAACGACATTGAGATTAATAGTGATAAAATCCCCGCCAAAACCGCGCGAAAGGTAACGTAATCAAAAACCCGGAAGGCACCAATATGTGACTCTAGATATTGTGCTAAAAGATATAACATAATTAAAAACCTTGGTTAAGCGACGGTCTAAGAGTCTCATTGCTAAGTCTAATGTAAGCGAGAAATCATGATAAATGAGATAAAAAATTATTAAATCTGAGGCGAATTTTATTCTATTTAACGAGGATTTGATAAGTTTTTAGCCCTTTGGTCATATTTCGTAGCTCATTGGAGCTTAGCAATGAGGCTCTAATAGTGTCCGCCAGTGGATAAAAGAGCTGCAATTTCTGCCAGATTCATGGAATTTGACCCTTTGATCAATAACGTTGCAGATTCCGGCAACTGCAAAGTGCAGTATTTTACTATATCCTGATTGCTCTCAAAATGGATTTTTTCGCCACCAAAACAATCGGCTGCGGATTTAGCCAAATTCCCTATCGTCAACAGACGATTGACGCCAAATTTAGTCAAGGCTTGCCCGATTTGTTGATGAAATTCGACTTCCCGCGCCCCCAATTCCTTGAGATCGCCAAAAATAAACCACAATGGTTTAGCCAAACCAGCAACCGCTGCCAATGCCGCCAGCACCGAATCGGGATTGGCATTGTAGGTATCATCAATAATCAACGCGCCGTTAAACGCCCGTTTACGCTCCAAACGCCCTTTATAACCGGAATATTGTTCAAGCCCGGATTTTATATCCGCCAATGAACAGCCCAAATTCAGCGCCAAGGCTATAACCGTCAGTGCATTGTCATAATTATGCTTACCCAGTACTTGTAGCTTTACCAGCAATTTACCGGCAGGCGTCACATAATGCCCTCCCGTATCATCAATCGCCTCTAGATAACAACCACTTGCTGTGGTTGCATAAGGAAAGATTTGCCGACCAAGATTAATCAACTGTTCTTGCCATAAGGCGCTAAATTCGCTCCCAAGGTTAAGACAAGCAATACCAACGGGTGAAAGGCCATTATAAATTTCACCCTTGGCTTTAGCAATTGCGGTTAGTGATTTAAAATGTCCGGCATGGGCAAACATCACATTATTAATCGCCGCCAACGTTGGTTGTGCGAGCTGGCTGAGATAATCGAGTTCACCACTATGATTCATACCCATTTCAATAATCGCAACCTGGTGCTTAGTATTTAGCTCAAGCAACGTCAGCGGCATTCCCAAATGATTATTCAAATTTCCACTGGTTGCCAATACCTGCTCACGACCAAAAGCACACTCACAAACGCTTTTGAGCATTTCTTTAACGGTCGTTTTACCATTACTGCCGGTTATTGCCACCAATGGCAGCTTAAAGCGCTGGCGGTAGCCCTGTGCCAATAATCCCAGCGCAGCAATAGTGTCAGCCACCCGGATTAAATTGGGCAACTGGTGTGGATAATCATGATTAACCAAGGCAAAATTAGTCGGATTTTCTAATACTCCCGCGACATAATCATGACCATCGTGATTGTCCCCCTTGATTGCCACAAATAGCGAGTTGCCCTGCGCTTTGCGACTATCAATTACCACGCTATTAATCGATACGGCGGAATTAAAATGGCTACTTTCAATACCATTAGATAATTTAGCCAGCTCATGGCTAAATAAATTAACACTCATTGATTATCTCCATCAAGCTTTCTTTATCACTAAAATGCTGTTTAACTCCCGCGATTTCCTGATAGGTTTCATGTCCTTTCCCGGCAACCAAAATAATATCATTGGCGTGTGCCAGCGCTAGCGCTTTCTTCAAGGCTTGATAGCGGTTGCTTTCGCGTTGATAGGTTTTAGTGCCAATACCCACGACAATTTCGTCAATAATCAGTTCCGGATCTTCATTGCGCGGATTATCACTGGTAACTATAATTTCATCGGCATAGCGGGCGGCAATTTCGCCCATCTGCGGGCGTTTACCATGGTCACGATTACCACCACAGCCAAAAACCACGATTAACTTACCGGTTGCCGCCTTAAACTCGCGCAACGTTAGTAACGCTTTTTCCAAAGCATCCGGGGTATGGGCGTAATCAATCACTATTAACGGATAATTTTGGACAATCAACGTTTCCATCCGTCCGGTTACCGGCTGTAAAATCGCCGCAATTGCGGATAGTTGATCCCATTTTACGCCATTTACCAGCAAGGTTGCCAACACCGCCAAAAGATTATAAATATTAAAACGTCCGATTACCGGAGTAATAATCGACTGCTGTTGCCCATGATAACTCAATTTAAATTCACTGCCGGCAGTGGTTAATTTAATCTCGCCAGCCCGAAGATCGCCACTATTGATGCCATAGCTAATAAGCTCCAAAGCCGGATTATTTACAGCCAATGAGCTTAGCAATTGCTGACCAAATTTATCATCGACGTTTATTACCGCATGCTGCAATGATTGCCAGTAAAATAATAACTCTTTAGCGGCAGCATAATTTTCCATGGTTTTATGATAATCCAGATGATCCTGGGTCAAATTGCTAAAAATTGCTGTGGTGAAATTAACACCATTCACCCGCCCCTGACTTAGTGCATGTGACGATACTTCCATCGCCAGCACTTGCGCGTGGTTGGCAACAAAATCACCTAATAAATGCTGTAAGGTAATTGGATCCGGAGTTGTCGAGGCATAATCATCAATCTGCGGATAAATTCCGGCACCGGTAGTTCCGACAATTGCCGCCTTTAGCCCCAGATAAACATATGCCTGATTTAACCAGTGGCTGATTGAAGTTTTGCCATTGGTACCGGTAACCGCAATCGCCAATAGTTGCCGCGAAGGAAAATCATTTTGGTGCGCTGCCAAAATCCCGACCATCTGCATCAGATTCGCCACCGGATAGTTAATAATTTCTTGTGGCGTGGCAATTCCCGGTTCCCACAAAACCGCTTTCGCACCTGCAGCGAGCGCTTTAGCTATATAGTTTCGTCCGTCATGGATAAATCCGGGATAGGCACAAAAAATTGAACTAGCTGTGATCTTACGGCTGTCAATTTCCAGCCGATAATCCCCAGATAGCAAGATGCCCAGTTGGCTGACCAACCGGGCGATAATTTCATCATTAATAAAGGTATTTTTTAAAGAATACATTTTAGCTTCCGCATTAAATCATCATAAAATCAATAACCAACCGATACATAACCGTTTCTCACTTTATTGTTTATCCGGTTTAACCCCCAAAACCTGTAGAGTTGGCTGGGTAATATTTGAAAATACCGGTGCCGCGGTTGCTGCAGCATAATAACCACCTTGGGTCGGTTGATCAATCATTACCGCCACAATAATCCGCGGATTATTCACTGGCGCAAAGCCGACAAAAGAACTGATATGTTTTTTATTACTATAATGCCCATTTTCCAACACCTGCGCGGTACCGGTTTTACCGGCTACCGTATAATCACTGACCTGAGCACTTTTTCCAGTTCCATCTTCGGTAACGGTTGCCAAAATTCTACGCATAGTTTGAGCGGTTGCCGGCGAAATTACCTGAGTACATTTAGCATCACCAGTCCCATCCATTTTATTAAAAGTTACCGGCAATAAACACCCATTATTGGTAAAGATGGTATAGGCATGTGCCATTTGAAATAAACTCACGGCGATACCATAACCAAAACTCATCAAGGCCTGATCGACCGGATACCAGCGTTTCCAATCATTCATAATTCCTTTGGTTTCACCTGGAAAACCAGTGTCCAATTTTTGACCGAATCCCACTTCACGGTAGTAGTTCCATAAATCATGCGGCTTATATTTCATCGCAATTTTGGAAGTTCCAATATCGCTGGAATGCTGAATGATTTCGGTAACGGTCATTTGCGGGTAGGAATGGTCATCCTTAATCAATTTTGGTCCGACTGAATATGGATGGGTATCAAACACCGTTTGCGGTGTCACCACTTTATCATCCAGCGCTTTGGCAATTACCAGCGGCTTCATAATTGAACCAGGGTCGTAAGCATTAACCGCAGCACGATTTTTAAGCATATCCGGCGTAACGCCAGCCAAATTATTCGGATTAAAAGTCGGCATATTTACCATTGATAACACTTCACCGGTTTTAGCATCCAAAACAATTGCCGAGCCACCCTTGGCCGCCGATTTCTCGACCTGAGCTTTCAATGCCTGATAGGTAATATATTGAATACGATTGTCAACTGACAATGTAATTTGCTTACCATTTTGCGCAGGTTCTACCTCACCGACATTATCAACTACATGACCTTTAGGGTCGCGAACAATTTGTTTGGAGCCATCAGTTCCCTGTAATAATTTATCATCGGCATATTCGATTCCGGCGGCACCATGATCATCAATATTGTTAAATCCAACGATATGCGCAGTTAAATCTGAATCCGGATAATAGCGTTTATACTCCTGCTGGCTGTAAATACCCTCAATCCCCAATGCCAAAACTGCTTTGGCACTTTCCGGCGGTAATGCCCGTTTTAAATAAACGAAGGTTTTATTTTTTTGATTGAGTTTAGCAATCAGATCAGCTACCGGCATTTCCATAATTTGCGCCAACTGATTAACCTGTGCGCTCGTCAGATCATTTAATTCACTAGGATCAACCCAAATCGAATCAACCGGGGTGCTGACTGCCAATGGAGTGCTATTGCGATCGGTAATAGTTCCGCGCATCGCAGTTAATTTAATCGTCCGCAACACCCGAGTGTTAAGCTGATCGTTTAAAAACTGGTGATTAAAGGTATTGATGTACACCAGCCGTAAAATGATAGCACAACTAATTGCTAAGGCAATATAATTGATAATCGCCACTCGATCGCTTACTTTACCAACTGTAACCGCTGGTACCGCCGCTGCTGCGACCTTAACATTGTCCGATTGTTTTATCTGCCAATATAGTTTTTGAATATCATCATTGACTAACATGATCGGCTAGCTCCACTAGATGTTGTTTATCTGCAGGAATCAACCCCAAGTTTCTCGAGGCATAGTCCTGAACCATTAAGCTGGAAGAATATGTTCCATTTTCCAATTCCAGCCGCGTATATTCTTTATTCAAATTTTCAGCCTTATTTTGCAAATCAGCTAGTTTCATATAACCCAACCGCGCTTCAAACCGCTCATGCGTAAGATAAAAGGCATTAATTAGTAGCGCTACTACCAATATTAAATTAATCGCTCTTAACACGACTTCGCTCCAATGCCCGCATAATCGCGCTGCGACTGCGGACGTTCTCATCCAATTCATTAAGACCGGCTTTGATTTTACGGGCAATTATCCGAAAATCGCTTTCTTTAGGGTTGGCTAACACCCACTTAGGTAAATTTTCACTACTAGCTAACTTGGCAAAGCTGGTTTTGACAATTCGGTCTTCCAAAGAATGAAAACTAATTACCACTATCCGTGCTTGTTCATTCAATAATTCGGCCGCGGTTGCAAGAAACTCTTCCAAATCGCCAAGTTCATTATTGACTTTAATCCGCAAGCCTTGAAAGGTTCTAGTTGCCGGATGTTGCCCTTTCTCACGAAAGGGCATTATTTTAGCAACAAGATTCGCCAATTCGCTAGTGGTGGTTAATGGTTTATTCTGCCGCTGATTAACAATCTCACGGGCGATTCGCCGCGAAAACTTCTCTTCTCCGTAGCGCCACAAGACATCGGCTATTTCACGCTCTTCGGCACTATTCAACCACTGCGCGGCACTAATGCCACGGCTATTATCCATCCGCATGTCTAACGGCGCATCAAAACGAAAACTAAAGCCTCGTTCAGGCGTATCTAACTGCGGCGATGAAACCCCTAAATCCAATAATATTCCATCAACGCCACTAAGCCCTTGCTCTGCCAAAACACCTTTTAATTGCGCAAAACTACCATGAATAATCTGAAACCGCGAGTCATGGATATTACTAGTGGCATAAGCGATGGCTTCGGGGTCTTTATCAAAGGCAATCAACCGCCCAGTTTCACCCAACTGCGCCAAAATTGCCCGACTATGCCCGCCACGCCCAAAAGTTCCGTCAACATAAATTCCATCCGGTTTTATATTCAGCAGCTCAATTGATTCATTTAATAGTACAGAATAATGCATAGTAGTTTAGTCGTAGCTCTCTAAATATTCAGACCGGATAACAACTCAGCCAACTCCGCCGAAGATGCCTGGAGGGCTTTTTCGGTTTCAAGTTGCCAACTGGTTTTATCCCACAATTCAAAACGGTTACCCATCCCGACCAATACCGTTTCGCGAATCAATTTCGCCATTTCTTTCAAAGATTGCGGTACTAAAATTCGCCCGGCTTTATCAATTTCTAAGATTTCGGCATGCCCCAACACTAGGCGCTGATAACTTTTAACTAGAGGATGAAGTGAATTGGGCAGAGTCTGAATTTTATGCCGGACAGCATCCCACTCGTGTTCTGGATAAATAACCAAACACTGTGCTGACTCCAATGTCACTACCAAGCGCCCGCTGCTTTTTTCCTGCAAATACTCACGGTATTTTGCCGGAATCGCCAGCCGGTTTTTTGGATCGAGATTAAGATGAGTTACCCCACCCAGCATTACAAATACCCCACAAATATACACCTTACCCCACAATGCAACACTATAACACACGTATCTACCACCGGTCAAGCCAAAATCACCATTAACTTACTCAGATATTGTTTTACACTTCAATAGGTTTTACCAAATAACCAAGACTCCAGCATGGCTAATAAAAAATCCGGGCAATTTAAAATTACCCGGATTTTTTCACAAAGGCTTACGCTTGCTACGCTAGAAAATATTTTACCTAGCAGCTTTATTGAATAATCGATAAAAATTAGTGCACATAGCCGAACTAAAATCGCTCAACGACATCTGTCGCAAATCAGCAACAAATTGCGCGGTATGGTGAACCAACGCTGGATGATTTAGTTTCCCGCGAAAAGGAACCGGAGCCAAATACGGCGCGTCAGTTTCCACCAATAAGCGCTCAAGCGGTACAAATTTGGCAACCTCTTGCATCTGCAGCGAGTTTTTAAAAGTAACTATCCCCGATAGCGAAATATAACAGCCCAAATCCAAAAATTTACGTGCCCACTCAACATTTTCACTAAAACAATGCATAACCGCGCCGCTAGTTGAGATCCCCTCGCGTAACATCTGCCAAGTGTCATCAGCCGCATCTCGGCAATGAATTACTAATGGCAAACCACTGTGGCGAGCGGCCTCCATATGGATCGAAAAGCGCAAATGCTGGTAATCGGCGGCGCTACCCTTATGCCAATAGTAATCCAAGCCGGTTTCCCCTACCGCGACCACCCGCGGATGTGCAGTATATTGCAGCAAATAATCACAACTCAATTCAAAATCAGGTAATTCTTCATCCGGATGAATACCGACTGCCGCATAAAGCTCAGAATGTTTTTCTGCCAGCTGAATTACTTCGGGAATATTATCTGGTGTAGTTGCAACACAAAGCGCATGACTTACGCTATTTTCGTGCATTTGTTGTAAATAATGTTCAATATTTCCGGCAAATTCAGCCGAATTAAGATGGGTATGCGAATCAATCAACATAAACAGTCCTTATTTTGTTAAAATAATCCCTTAAAATGCCATAATTATCTTCAGCTATTTCAGGAAATCTGCCACTTAAACTGGTACTATTTCAGTTGTTAGCGGCAACTCAGGCATTATCTTACCTTTAAATGACATGAACTAACTGAAAAATAAAGGGGCTTTTTTTATCAATGAAACACGGAAAAATTTATGTAATCGCAGCACCTTCGGGAGCCGGTAAATCAACTTTGGTGAATGCATTATGTAATCTGGATAATAAAATTCAATTGTCAATTTCGCACACGACCCGCCCGCGACGAAATAATGAGACCGATGGAGTCAATTATTTCTTTACCTCGGTAGAGGAATTTAAAAAAATGATTGATAACAATGAGTTTATTGAATTTGCCCAGGTCTATGACAACTATTATGGAACTAATATCAATACCATTAAACGTTTTTTAGCAACCGGTAAAGATATTATTTTGGAAATTGACTGGCAAGGCGCCAGACAAATCCGTAAACTATTTCCAGATGCTGTGTTAATATTCATTGTTCCGCCATCGCTGGAAACTCTTGCCGAACGGTTGAATAAACGAAATACCGACTCCACGGAGGTAATTAAGAAGCGGCTGGACATGGCATTAGACGATATCAGCCATGCCGGAGAATTTGATCATATTATCATCAATGATAATTTTGAAACTGCACTGCAGGATTTATGGAGCGTCATGTTGGCAAATCGGAATAAAACCGAGCAAATCTTACCGCAAATAGCCCAACAATTTAATATCACTATTGAAACAACTCACTAATTCTAAACTAATTAATTTAATATAAGGAACTACTTAATGGCTCGTTTTACTGTTGCAGATTGTATGGAACAAATCCCTAACCGTTTTGATATGACCATTGCCGCTGCTTTACGCGCACGACAAATTGAAAAAGGCAGCGATATTTTTGTTGAACACGAAGAAGGTGATAAAGCTACCGTAATTTCATTAAGAGAAATTGCTGATGGCAAAGTTGATAGCCAAATTCTTAGCCGTGTTGAGTAACCTTTAGCCGCTAACAGGAGCCTCGTTGATGGAAATTAACCATGGAGACTACCAGCCACTGGTAGATAGCTTGCGCCGTAAATTGCTGCAAACAGCCCGCATTAATATGCACGGCAAGGCAATTCAGACCATTGAATTGGCATTTAAGGTTGCCAATAATGCCCATCTTGGTCAATTCAGGAAAAGCGGCGAGCCTTACATAACTCATCCATTGGAAGTTGCAACCATTATCGCCGGCTGGGGGCTAGATGAACAAACCATCTCCGGCGCATTGATGCATGATGTAATTGAAGATACTCCAGTTAGCAAAGAAGACTTGATAAGAATTTTTGGTCCCAGCATTGCTGAACTAGTTGATGGGGTAACCAAATTAGACAAACTACATTTTGAATCCGAAGAAACTGCACATGCCGAATATTTCCGTAAGGTTGTTCTGGCAATGGCAAAAGATCTGCGGGTGATTCTGATTAAATTGGCCGACCGCCAGCATAATATGTCAACACTGGGCTCAATGCGCCCGGACAAACAACGGCGGATCGCGCTGGAAACCATGGAAATTTATGCTCCGATTGCCAATAAAATTGGTTTACATAACGTAAATTTAGAACTCTCCGATACCAGTTTCCGCTATATTTATCCGCACCGTTACCAAATTTTACAAAAAGCCGCTGAGGGATTACATCAAAACCGCTTGCCGATTTTACAAGACATTTTCAACAATATTGATGGCGCACTAAAATCCAACGGCATTAAAGGTGAGTTTGTTTACCGAGAACGAACCATCTATAATCTTTATAACCGAATGAAAAAACGCCGCCAGAGTTTTGATCAAATCTATGACATCTTTGAAATTAAAATTTTGGTCGATACCATCGGTGAATGTTATCTTACCTTGGGCGTAATTCACAATCTTTACCAACCGGTACCGGGTAAATTCAAAGATTATATTGCCCTGCCTAAAATCAATGGCTATCAATCACTGCATTCAACGATGATTGGTCCGGCAGGTACCCCAATTCAGATTCACATCCGCACCAAACAAATGAATGAGATCGCCGAAAAAGGCATTATTAGTCATTGGCTAAAAAATCAAACTGGCAATGACTATGATACCGCCAAACGCCAAACCTCAACTTGGTTAAACAATATCCTGGATATTCAATCCAGTACTTTTTCGGCAACCGATTTTCTGGATAATATCAAAAAAGATTTGGCACCAAATAATATCTATACTTTCACGCCTCGAGGCAAAATTATCCACTTGCCAGCAAAAGCAACGCCCATTGATTTTGCTTATACCATCCATACCGATGTAGGTAATCGCTGCGTGAAAGCCAAGGTCAATTTACAACAAGTTCCGCTTAGCTATACTTTAAGTAATGGTGATATTGTTGAAATTATTACCGCACCGGAAAGCGAACCAGATATTGAATGGCTTAATTTTGCAGTTAGCGGTAAAGCAATTAGTAAAATCAAGCAATATCTCAAAGAGCAGAAATACGACGAGGACATCAGCAACGGGGTAAAATTATTGCAGCTAGGATTACAGCTAACCAATACTGATGCCAACATCGACGATAATTCATTCCAACAGTTTATAACCGGAAACTACGGCAAAATCGAACTGGAAGACTTCAAACAAAAATTGGGTACCAATGAAATTCCAATTTTGAAAGTAGTACGTGATATTAATCAATTTGCCAAAGATAGTTCATTAATTATTCACTTAAGCGATTGCCACTGCCCGCTCCTCCAAGATGAGGTCTGTTGTCCACTGCCGGAAGAACGGGTATTGGCAAAAATCACCCGCACCGGCGAGCTAGAAGTGCATAGCGAAAAATGTCATAAAAACCGTGCGATTGGTTATGACAAATTAGTTCCAATCTGGTTGGTTAATGATATTGAGCAAGAGTTTTTGGCAAAACTAGTGATTATCATTAAAAATCAACCGGGTACTTTTACCAAATTATCGGCGATAATGGCTAAACGCCAAATTAACATGGAAGAAATTTTTCAGGAACGCCACGAAAACCATTCGCTGGTGGTTGTTCGGCTGACAATCACTACTCATTCAGCAATTGAAATTGAGGACTTATTGTTATCAATTTCGGATAATGATTTTGTAGTTTCGGCTACTCGAGCATAATTAATAACTGATGTTACGCAGAATAAAGAATTTAACGCTAAGTTATTGATTTTTCCTCATGACACGCTGATTTTACATCAGCAACCAGCGCGCAAAATCGTCAAACTCAAGAATTTAGCGCTAAAATATAGGTGCCTGCGTAACATCTATTAATAAAAAATAAAGTAAAATAGCAACTACGGCTCATTACCAGAAAATACCGTATGATAAATATCTTAAGCAAAGGAGTGCATTATGATTTCCGAAGAAAGTAATAAAGACAATACCATGAATGATGTTGATAGCTTTGATGAATTGGTACCGATTATTCCGCTGAAAGATGTGGTAATTTTCCCAAATATGGTAGTACCTTTATTTGTCGGGCGACAAAAATCAATTTCCGCACTGGAAGCCGCCGATAAAAAAGACAAGCAGGTAATCCTCTTAAGCCAAAAAAACCCGAATGATAATGATGTAAACCCCAGTAATTTACATACTACCGGAACCTTGGCTAAAATTCTGCAGGTGCTGCCGTTGCCGGATGGAACGCGCAAGGTTCTAATCGAAGGCAAAACCCGTGCCAAAGCGGTTAAAGTAGTTGAAAACAGCGGATTTCTGGCTGCCGAAATCAAAGAAATTCAAACCAAACAAGATATTACAAAAATTGAACTCGAAGCTCAACGCCGTGAAGCAATTCAGTTATTTGACGAATTTGCAAAATTAAACCAAAAAGTTCCCGATGAAGTGGTTTCGATAATTTCAAAAATAGCCAATATTGAACAATTAGCCGATGTCATTATCACCCACGTGGTTAGCGATTTGAATATTCGCCAAGAATTACTGGAAACCGCATCGCTAAAAAAACGCTTGACCATGTTGTTAAAAGAACTGAACCGCGAAATTGAAATTTTGAATGTTGAGCGGAAAATTCAGGGACGGGTTAAACAGCAGATAGAGAAAAATCAAAAAGAATACTATCTTCATGAACAACAACGCGCCATTCAGCAAGAATTGGGCGAAGCCGAAGAACAAAACGAAATTCAGGAACTGGAATCACGGATAATCAAAGCCAAAATGCCGGAAGATGCCGAGAAAAAAGCTTTTGCCGAACTAAAAAAATTGAAGATGATGCCGCAAATGTCATCCGAAAGTGCGTTGGTGCGCAATTATATCGAGCACTTGGTTGATTTACCGTGGAATAAAACCACCAAAGTCAGCAGCGATTTGGATAAAGCTCAAAAAATTCTTGATAAAGACCATTATGGATTGGAAAAAATCAAAGAACGAATTATTGAGTATCTAGCCGTGCAACGCCGGGCTGAAAATAATAAAGCGCCGATTTTGTGTTTTGTTGGTCCGCCGGGAGTAGGTAAGACTTCTCTTGGAGAATCGATTGCCAAATCTACCAACCGTAAGTATGTCCGTATCGCTTTGGGCGGTTTGCATGATGAGGCCGAAATTCGTGGACATCGTAAAACTTATATTGGTGCGATGCCGGGTAAAATATTGCAAAACATTACCAAAAGCGGAGTGAAAAATCCGTTGGTATTATTTGATGAAATTGATAAAATTGGCGCTGATCATCGAGGCGATCCGGCTGCTGCGTTACTGGAAGTTTTAGATCCGGAACAAAACAAATATTTCACCGATAACTACACCGAAGTATCATTTGATTTGTCACAGGTAATGTTCCTTTGCACCTCCAATTCGATGAATATTCCCGGACCATTGCGCGATCGGATGGAAATCATTCGTTTATCCGGTTATACTGAGCTGGAAAAATTGAAAATTGCCGAGCAGTATTTGTTACCGCGGCAAATTAAAAACAATGGCTTAAAATCTTCTGAAATCAGCATTGATAGTGAAACTATTTTAAGCGTCATTCGTTACTATACAGCTGAAGCGGGCGTGCGTAATCTTGACCGGCAAATCGGTAAACTCTGCCGCAAAGTAGTTACCCAAATTGATACCAAAAAAATTCAAGGCAAAAAAGTAAAAATCACGTCTGACAATCTCCATGAATTTTTAGGGATTCAAACCAATGATTTCGGCGTAAGTGCCAAAGAAAATCGTGTTGGGCGGGTAACCGGATTGGCATGGACCGAAGTTGGTGGTGATATTCTAACTATTGAAGTAATTGCCATCCCCGGTAAAGGTAATATCATCCGCAGCGGACAGTTAGGTGATGTAATGAAAGAGTCGATTCAGGCAGCAATAACCTTAGTTCGCAGCCGGGCTAGTTCGTTGGGCATCGATGAGAAATTTTATGAAAATAAAGATATTCATATCCATGTTCCAGATGGCGCAACACCTAAAGATGGACCATCGGCAGGGATTGCGATGGTAACCGCAATCGCATCAAGCTTGAATCACGTGCCGATAAAATCAACTGTTGCCATGACCGGTGAAGTTACATTATACGGTGAAGTTTTACCAATTGGCGGACTAAAAGAAAAAATGCTAGCAGCATTACGCGCCGGAATAAAAACCGTTTTGATTCCGGAAAAGAATGTCAAAGACTTGGAAGAAATTCCCGATGAAATTAAAGGTCAACTGGAAGTAATTCCAGTCAAAACTGTCGATCAAGTGCTGGAAATTGCCTTGGAGCACCAACCGATTCCGCTGGAAAATGTAATTCCATTAGCAGAAGATGGTTCACTGACCGCGGCTAAACTAGGTGCGAATGCTTAAATCTGACAATTTCAACAACTTTTGGCAAGTAGCGGATTTGACGCTGCTTGCTTTTTATTTTATAACCGCTTAACTTATCTAGGATAATCAATGCTGGCAGTAATTGGCTTTATATTAACGATTGCAATTCTGGTTGTCATCCATGAATTTGGTCACTATTTATTTGCACGCATCTTCAAAGTCAAAGTGTTAACTTTTTCGGTAGGATTTGGCCCCAAGCTAATAAAATGGCAGGGAAAACACAATCAATGGTGTATTAGCGCGATTCCCTTAGGTGGTTATGTTGAAATGCTTGATGAGCGCAATGCTCCAGTTGCACCAGAGCAAAAAGCATTGGCCTATAATAATAAACCACCGCTACAAAAACTATTAATTGCTTTTGCCGGTCCACTGTTTAATATCCTGTTTGCCTTTTTTGCCTATTATGCGCTAGGTCTTTATGGCGTAGCAACCTTAAAACCGCAGATTGAAAGCGTGCAACCAACGCCATTGGTAAAAAATTTAGCGGCAATTCAACCGAATTCGCTGATCCAAAAAATCAACGACCATCCGGTAACGTCATGGAGTGATGCCGAAGACAAATTTGCGGCGGCGGCAGTTACCAGCTCGCAAATAACCTTAAACCTAAGTCATGCTGCACACACTGCGGTTGTCCGTCTTGATTTATCACGCTATCTAGCTAACGAGGATAATCTCAGCCTAATTGGACTGGGTCTATACCCTTTTGAATATTTGCCGCAAATCAGTTACATTGAACCGCAATCACCAGCCGCTAATGCTGGCTTGCGTGAAGGAGATCGGCTAATTGCCATCAACGGCAAAAAAACTAATTCTTGGTTTGATTTTAGTCAGCAAATCCGCAATGCGCCAAGTGAAAAACTAACCTTAACAGTTGAAAGAAAAAACCAGTTAAAACAAATAATCATTGTACCGGAATCAATTACCGATGATAATGGACAAATTATCGGTAAAATTGGTATAATGCCTACTTTGAATGCCCAATTACTTGAAAGCAATAGCTATATCAAGCGTTATGGGATAATTGATAGCATTCCCTACGCCTATAGCGCCTGTCTAAGTATGTTAAGCGGCAACTTAAAAATGCTGCAATATATGTTAAATGGGAAAGTTTCCTGGCATAACCTAGGGGGACCGGTAACCATTGCCAAAGCTTCACAAGGTGCATTGCACCAAGGAGTCAAAGCTTTTATTGATTTATTGGCATTAATCAGCCTTAGTCTGGCAATAATGAATTTACTGCCGATTCCGGTTCTTGATGGTGGACACATATTAATCTACGCCATTGAATGGCTGCGGGGAAAGCCGTTAGAATTACCGATTCAGCAATTACTTTTTAAAATTGGTCTGGTATTTGTTTTGGGGGTTACCGGATTGGCATTATACAATGATATTCTAAAGTTACTAAATCTATAATGAAATACAAAAAAAAGCTTAGTGGTTTAATCCTTCTTGGCTGTCTAAACTGCCTTGCCTATGCCGATGGTAATTTTGTCATCCAACAAATTCGGATTGAAGGTTTGCAACGGATTGAGATGGGGACAGTTTACAGCTATCTGCCGGTTAAAGTCGGTGATACCATGACACCGGCAATTGGTGATCAGATAATTCACAAACTTTATAGTACCGGTTTTTTTCAGGATATCCGGATTGAAGAGCAAGGTTCAACCTTGATCGTCGATGTTGCCGAACGACCGGTCATTTCAAAAATTTCAATTAATGGTGACCATGAGTTTGACCATGATAAATTAGTTAAATCGCTTAAAGAAAATGGTTTGGCAGCCGGACTAATCTACGATCAGGGGGTCTTAGATAATGCCATCTTAAGTCTTAAAACTGAATATTACAACCGCGGCTTGTATTCAGCGATTTTAACACCCACTGTTACCCAGCTCGAACGTAATCGGGTTAATATTAGCATTGATATTTCTGAAGGCTCGGCTGCTAAAATTGCCGGAATCAATTTTATTGGCGATAGTGTTTTTAGTGCCTCCAAACTGTCCAAACAGATGTTCTTAAATACTGGTAACTGGATGAGCTGGTGGTATAAAGATAACCAATATTCCAGCGACAAACTTGCCGGAGATCTGGAAACCATTCGGGCTTTTTATCTAAATCAAGGGTATATTGATTTCCGCATAAACTCAATTCAGGTACAAATTACCCCAGATAAAAAGTCAATCTATATTGTAATTAATCTTAATGAGGGTAAGCAGTATCGCTATAAGAGCATCAAAATTGCCGGCGATTATCGCGATATTCCACCAGAAAACATTCAAAAACTGGTAACCGTTAAACCCGGACAGATCATTGATCAGGCGACATTAAACCGCAATATCGAAGCAATTAAAACTGAAATGGGGAATTATGGTTATGCCATGGCAGCAGTTAATCCAATTCCGGAAGTTGACACTAAAGATAATACCGTTGCTTATACCTTCTTCATTGATCCCGGTAAAAAGATCTATATTCGCAACATCAATATCAGCGGCAATGATAAAACCCGCGATATTGTAATTCGCCGCGAATTACGCCAACAGGAAGCCGCGTTATATAATGCGGCGGCGATTAAACGTTCCAAAGATCGTTTGGATGTATTAGGCTATTTTAAATCTACTGATATTACTACTACCCCGGTCGCTGGCTCTTCGGATCAGGAGGACATGACCATCAAAGTCGTTGAAAATAATACCGGTAGTATTAATTTCGGGGTTGGTTTTGCCCAGGGGCAAGGGATTATCTTGAATGGTGGTATCACCCAAAGCAATCTGTTTGGTTCCGGTAAATCAGCGTCAATTAATGCCTCAACCAGTGCCTTGAACCAAAGTATTTCGTTATCGTTTACCGATCCATATTATTTAATCAACGGCACTAGTCTTGGTTATGATATTTATGATACCAATTACACCCCGAATAATATCGGGATTAGTCCGTACTCAACACAAACTTTGGGTGCCAGGGTTAGAACCTCAATTCCAGTTTCGGAATATGATCGGATTAATGTTAGCTTAGGATTTGAAAATAACCAAATCAGTATTAATAATAATACCGCACCTCTACGGTTCGTCCAATTTACCAACCAATATGGCAATTCAGTTAATGCAGTACCATTGACAGTGAGTTGGGCACGAAATACCACTGATAGCACTTTATGGCCAACGACTGGGGCAACTTACTCACAAAGTATCACAGCAACTGCACCTGGAATTGGTGCCCAATATTACAAATTTGACTCAATAGATGCATGGTACTTCCCAATTTCTGATAAACTAACGTGGAAAACCAATGGCGAGCTCGGTTTTGTTAACTCCTACGGTAATAATCAGATGGTTCCATTCTACCAAAACTTCATGGAGGGTGGTCCGAACTCAATTCGTGGTTACTATATTGGTAGCTTGGGTCCAAAAGATACTGACGGTTCCTCAATTGGCGGTACCCGCTGGGCGTTTTTGAGTAATAATTTGATGTTCCCGATTCCTGGGGTTAAAGACGAACATTCGGTACGGGCGAGTTTGTTCTATGATATTGGTACCTTATTTGGCGGTAATCCATTTGACCTGACTGCTGAACAGATGATTCGTGCCAGTTATGGCGTGGGCTTATTATGGATTTCACCAATGGGTCCAATTCAGGTTAGTTATGCAATACCGATGTTCAACCAACCAAGCGACAATGTACAAAGCTTCCAGTTTACGCTGGGTTCGATGTTCTAGTTTTATTTTATTGGTTTATTTTTATTTTTATATTTTGAGAGGACTTTTCGATGAGAAAAACAAAATTGGCATTATTAATGGGTCTTGGCATTGCTAGCAGTATGACTTTTGCTTCAGATTTCAAATTAGGCTACTTGAATGTTGATCGTGTCTTTGCCGAAGCTAAACCAGCTAAAGCTATTCAACAAGCGTTAAAAGATAAATATGCGCCACAACAAGCTCAGTTACAAACCTTAAATAACACTATCGTTGGCGAACAAAAAGATATGCAAGCGATTGCCAACAAAGCACCAAGCTTTGACAAACTAAGTAAAGCCGATCAAGGTAAATTGAAAAACTTAGAAGTTCAATATCAAAAAGACCAAGGTAAATTCCAACAACAATATATGGCTTTCCAACAACAAGTTCAAAAATCTCAGGAATTGGCATTATCGTTGTTAATGACTAAAACCAATGGTATCTTGAAAAACATCAGTGACAAACAAGGTTATGATTTAGTTTTAACTTCTAACCAATTAGTATATGCTCAAGCTAAATATGACATTACTGATCAAGTTATGGATCAATTAAACACTATTGATACTACTGATATTATCAAACAAATCAATAATCCAACACCTGCTACAACAACAGCTCCAGTTGCTCCTGCTGCTGCACCTGCTGCCAGCAAATAATTATTGATAAATAACGATAGGGTTAAATAAATGGTTTATAAGCTTTCTGAACTGGTAGCCAAATTTGGCGGTACGCTGGTGGGTGATGATGTAACGGTTAGTGCCATTGCACCTACCGATCTGGCTGGTAGTGGACATATCACCTTTCTATCGGATAGTAAATATAAAAAGGCTTTGGCTAACTGTGCGGCCGAAGCAATTATTATCCGGCAGGAAGATGCTGAAAATGTAGCATTACCAAAAATCATTACTGCCAACCCATACTATTACTTCAGTCAAGTCAGCAATTTATTTAACCCGCGGCGCAAATTGAAACCTGAGATATCAACTTCAGCGGTAATTGCCGATTCAACACAAATCGGTACCAATCCAGCGATCGCGCCGCACGTCGTAATTGGTGAAAATTGTAAAATTGGTAATAATTGCCAAATCTTTGCCAATGTTGTAGTTGGCGATAATGTTGTAATTGGTGATGATGTCACCATTTACCCCAATGTAACAATCTATGATCATGTTACGATTGGTAACGAATGTGTATTTCATGCCGGCTGCGTTTTAGGCTCAGATGGTTTTGGTAATGCGCAAGATGAAAAGCGCCATTATCATCGCATTCCGCAAATTGGCGGAGTGGTTATCGGTAATCGCGTTGAAATCGGCTCAAACACCACCATTGATTGTGGAACTTTTGAACCAACCATCATTAAAGATGGTGCCCGCATCGACAATCTGGTACAGATTGCCCATAATGTCCAAATTGGCGCCCATAGCGGAATTGCTGCCACAGTAGGAATTGCCGGAAATTCAAAAATTGGTAACCACTGCATGATTGCCGGCGGTGCCGGGATTGCTGATCATGTATCCATCTGTGATTTTACTGTCGTTGGTGGCAGTAGTAATGTCGGCAAAGATATAACTAAACCAGGCTTGTATTCCTGCGGCATGACCGCTATGGAATATAAAGAATGGGCAAAAACTTATGTTCATTTACGTAATATCGATAAAATGAACAGCAAGATAAAAGAATTACAAGCAAAATTAGACTTATTGGAAGGTAAACTAAATGACTAATCAACCGATAGATGTTACACAATTAAATATTCTTGAAATAATGGAATATTTACCGCATCGTTATCCATTTTTACTGGTAGATCGGGTGATCGAAGCGATTCCCAATGAAAAAATTACCGCAATAAAAAATGTAACTTTCAACGAACCATTTTTCACCGGACATTTTCCACAATTTCCAGTTATGCCGGGAGTATTGATTATTGAAGCAATGGCGCAGACCTCCGGATTATTGTCGGTATTGTCATTTGGTGCCAATAAAGAAAATGAGCTGTGTTTTTTCGCTGCGATCGACAAGGCACGTTTTAAACGTCAGGTTGTGCCTGGCGATCAATTAGTATTTGATGTTCGCTTGGTAAAATACACCCGTGGAATTGGTAAATTCCATGCGGTAGCAACTGTAGATGGACAGATTGCTGCAGAAGCTGAAATTATGATTGCAAAAAGAGAGGTTTAATCATGGCAGTAAAAATTCATCCAACCGCAATTGTTGACAGCAATGCCAAATTAGGCGATGGAACCGAAGTTGGTGCTTATTCAATAATTGGTCCAAAGGTTGTTATGGGCGAAAATTGCTGGATTGGTAATCATGTAAATGTTACCGGCAATACCACCATTGGCAACAATTGTAAAATTTATCATTTCGCATCAATTGGCGAATGCCCGCAAGATAAGAAATATGCTGGCGAAGATACCAAATTAATTATTGGTAACAATAATACCATTCGTGAGTATTGCTCGTTTAATCCTGGAACCGTTCAAGGCCACGGTCAAACCGTTGTTGGTGATAATAACTGGATTATGGCTTATGTGCATATCGCCCATGACTGTATCGTTGGTAATAATACGATTTTGGCTAACGGAGTTACTCTTGCTGGTCATGTAACAATCAAAGACTGGGCAATCCTCGGAGGTTTATGTCCAGTTCATCAGTTCTGTGTAATTGGTGAACATGTAATGATCGGTGGACAAACCGGTGTTGCTCAAGATATCCCACCATATGTAATGGCATCATCCGGAACCGGCGGCATTCGTGCTGAACCTAAAGGTGTCAATACTGAGGGTCTAAAACGTCGTGGATTTACCGTTGAACAAATAGATAACATTAAACAAGCTTATAAAATGCTTTATCGCAATGGTTTATCTTACAGTGAAGCCAAAGACTTTATTGAACAATTGGCTGAAGAGCATAAAGAATTAAAACCGTTCGTGACATTCTTTGCCGAAAGTACCCGCGGAATAATCCGCTAATACAACAATACTCAATGTATTTCAAGTGTGGACGCGAAGGACGCATAAAATATATGACGACGTGTACATAGAGGTACATCGGGAATATTTTTAACGGACGACAAAGTCCACAGCTTGAAAGACGAAGAGTATGTTAAAAATTGCAATGATTGCAGGAGAGGCTTCAGGAGATATGTTAGCCTCTTCTTTAATTTCAGCGCTCAAAGAGCAATATTCCGGCAATTGCGAATTTGTCGGAATTGGCGGGCGAATGATGCAGGAGGCTGGACTTACTTCCTGGCACAAAATGGAAACCCTCTCGGTAATGGGTTATCTTGAAGTCATCAAGTCGTTACCTGCTATTCTCAAAATCCGTAAAAATATTCTCCGCCAGTTATTGGAATATAAACCGGATGTATTCATCGGTGTCGATGCCCCGGATTTTAATTTTTATATTGAACATAAATTAAAACAAGCCGGAATAAAAACTGTTCATTACATTAGTCCAACCATCTGGGCATGGCGCTATGAACGAATTTACAAAATCAAAAAATCCACTGACTTAATGCTGTGTATTTTCCCATTTGAAGAAGATATCTACCATAAAGAAGGGATGAACGCCAAATTCATTGGTCACCCAATGGCGAATGAAATGCCTTTAGATGTTGATACCGCTCATTTTCGCGAACTACTTAACTTACCGACAGATAAAACCATTTACACAGTGTTGTGTGGCAGCCGGATTCGTGAAATTAATAGCCTGACACAAATACTGATTGATACTTGTTCACAAATTGCCGCCAAAGTCGCCGATAGTTATTTTGTATTCCCCTTTGCCACCCCAGCAACCAGAGAGCTATTTGAAAAACACTTGCAGGCAGCGCAGGCAACTTTCCCCTACCAAATGGTAATTAATCAAACCCGCAGCGCTTTAGCCGCCAGTGATTTTGTAATTGCCAAAAGCGGAACCGTCAGCCTCGAAACAGCTTTATGCAAAAAACCAATGTTAATTTGCTACAAAATCAATAAACTTACCGAATGGATGGTGCGGCGCAAGATCAAGATTAAATATGTTGGTCAGCCAAATATTATTGCTGGACGTGAGATTGTGCCGGAGTTTTTGCAGGAAAAAGCCAATCCCACCGACATGAGTGCATTCATGCTGGAACTTTATAATAATGATCAATTGCGCCAACAAATGATTGCTGATTTTTATCAATTGCACCGCCAACTACGCCAAGATGCCTCGGTTGAGGGGGCGCGAGCGATTCTCGAATTAGCTGGAAAATCATGTTAATTTGTGGAGTTGATGAAGCTGGGCGTGGGCCGTTGGCAGGGTGTGTGGTTGCAGCAGCAGTAATACTTGATCCTGACCGCCCCATCGTGGGATTGAATGATTCCAAAAAGCTCAGTGAAAAAAAACGCGAGCAACTCTTTGGCGAAATTATCACCAATGCGCTAAGCTATGCGATTGCCGAAGCTAGTGTTGCTGAAATTGACCAGCTCAACATCCTGCAAGCATCATTGCTGGCAATGCGGCGCGCGATTGAAAAACTATCTATCTCTCCTCAGAAAGCCTTAATTGATGGCAATAAGATTCCACAACTACTGACAATGCCCGCTGAAGCAATTGTTGGTGGCGATGCCCTGATTGCCGAAATTTCCGCGGCCTCAATCTTGGCTAAGGTTACCCGTGACCGCCAGCTAATCGAACTGGATAAATTATATCCCGATTATGGCTTTGCCAAGCATAAAGGCTATGGAACTAAAGAACACCTAGCGGCAATTGATAAGTTTGGTGCAATTCCCGGGATTCATCGAATGACCTTTGCGCCGCTAAAAAATCAAAGCTTATTTTAGTTGCTATTCTATGATCCTGCGCGCATAGGCATAGTGATTTTTGTACCAACCAGCAAATTTTCTAATTTTCACTCCAGTACCATGATCATCAATGATATGCCCAGGATCAATATAAATAACAGCATGTGAAATCCGACTGTCATTTAAAGTTCTAATGAATAGCAAATCTCCCGGCTCCAGTTGCTCATCCGGTGCTAGCTGACGACCCGCCGTCTTTGCCTGAATATTAATGTCGCTATTCAATTTTATCCCAAGCGCATAGTTATAAATCCAAGCAGTAAAATTTGAACAATCAAGCCCGACTCCATTACCATCGTTATAACTGGGAATATGATGGTGGCGATAAGATAATCCAATATATTTTTCTGCAACTGCAACCACCCGATAGCGTTCCCAAGTGATACGATCACAACCTTGTGGGATAATCGGGGCTGGATATATCCGCGGCTTGGGACCCCATGAATCAGGAATCCGCGGAGAGGTAAATTCAGAAAGAGTATCTCGCGCGGCAAAATCTGCCATTACTGATTGAGAATGGTTGCAATCGCCAGCAAAGACCTTTGTACAAAGTAATATTATGACTAATAATCCAACCAGCCTAGTTTTCATCAATATCCCCCCAATCATAAATACATTTCATTGATTCAATATTATGAATTTTTTAATTTAAAATATTTATATCGCTACCAACCTTATAATCGACTTTCAAGGCATCAATAAAATGGAATTTGCCACAATCAGTTTTAGCTTTCTTAATTTCACGTCCATTAGTCGCGAAATTAGCCACTTTAGTTTCGGCAATAAAATAAATATTATCTGAGACATCCTTATAAATAAATAGCGCCCAGATAAATACAGTTGGAAAGTCTCTAATGTTGCAAGGAAATTAGTCGGAACTGATTACAAATAAAGTTATAAAAGACGATAAAATCCGAATTTAGTTGTAATGACAAAATTGAGTAAAAAAACTTGATTGTTTTTATGGTATTGATTTAATTGGTTGCGGGGGCTGGATTTGAACCAACGACCTTCGGGTTATGAGCCTTAAATCTACACTTTTACAGCATTTTATAATCTTTTATAAATTCATATAAACATCAACAATATCAATGCATTTAGCGAATACGATACTATACAATATTGTATAATTCTTTTCAATGATTTATAATATATGGTGTCAAATAGGTGTCAACTTAAAAAAGCTAAATTATGATCGGGAAATGGGTTACTTCAAAAAAATATACCGGTGTTCAATTATATACACATGATAACGGTGATATTACTTATAGAATCAGATTTAAAGTAAATGGCAAGTTACACCAAATAAAACTAGGGACAAAGAAAGAGGGAATAACAGAGCAATACGCAAAAGCCAAAAGAGATGAATTTTTAACGCTACAGCGACTTGGTGAAGTGCCGGAACCAATAAAGCGTAAACGCAAAAAAGACACAATCACATTGCAGCATTTAGCTGACCTATACTTTGAACATCGAACATTAAGCCTACACAATAGCCACAACATAGAGAAAAACATCAATAACGATAAATCAGTTTTCAAAAACCATTTATCCAGTTTAGCAAATGAAGATGCCAGCCTGATTAGTCGCGAGATGATCGACAAATTAAAGCAGCAAAAACTAAAAGAAGTATCACCAAAAACAGTAAATAACATCCTTACCCTACTGACCGCCATATTAAATCATGCTGTTAATATTGGCAAGCTACAAACCACCATTACAATATCCAAAATAGCAGGTATCGACAATGCCAGAGAGCGATATTTTAATTATGACGAAATCGCATTGATACTGGATAAGGTAAAAACAGATAGTGCCCTGCATTTATTTGTACTAGCCTCACTATCAACTGGCGGGCGTTTGGAAACTATCAGGGCTATCATGGTAAAGGATATTAACCTGAAAGCCAAGACCATTAATTTAGTTGACTATAAGGCAAAATCATCGGGCAAAGGTAAAATATCCTATACCGGTTATATCTCAAATATACTACTTACCCCATTAAGTAACGCCATAAAAGACAAACCGCCAAATAGCTATTTATTTGAGCACTCAAACGGCAGCCGTATTGGTATGGATTACATACAAGGCAAATTACAGGCAATATTTAACGAGTTATTTAATCAAGGGCTGGAATCAAACGACAGCAAAAACCGTGCAGTGGTGCATACACTGCGCCATACATTCGCGAGCTTATTAGCTATAGCAGGCACGCCAATTTATACCATCCAGCGACTAATGAACCATGCAGACATAAAAATGACCCTACGCTATGCCAAATTGTCACCAGATAACGGAATGGATGCAGTCAATGGAATATTTGAAAATATGGAAGCTGTAAAATAAAAATAATCAAAAATAGATAAGGATAATTCAACAAATATAACTTTGATTTATTTGAATTTATTTATATAGATTTAATAAATATTAGATAAAATTGAATGATTTTATATAAAACAGTAATTGACAAATGTCCACAATTAGAGTACAATTGTTAGACTTGGAACTAGTTATAAGTAAAAAAGCCCCGAAAATATCGGGGCTTTTTGCGTTTCAAATTTATAAAATCAAGGGCTGGCACACTGTTAGCTTTTTTATGATAAAGGATACTACTACCCACATACTATACAATTTATTATTTTAAAGCATAGTGTTAACAAAGCTCACATTTTTTAATGTGGGCTTTTTTCATATCTAAAGGATATTAAAATGAACGAATCTGCAAAAGAAATATATCAATCTTTAAAGGCTAAATATCATAAGTCCGCAATAACCAAACGGGAATTAGCCGAAGAACTAGGCTGTGCGGAAAGCACCATTAATTATTACCTGTCAAAAGGTATCAATCTACCCAACTATAAGAAACTGCAAGGCAATGGCAATGGCGGAAAAGTCATTTTCCCATTGCAGGAAGTTGCTATTTTTCTTTCACAAACCACACTTGTTGCGTAAGGATATGATCATGTCAAAAATTATTAACTTTAACCCTACAAATTCAAACAAAGCCCACGAATATCTGGAAGAAATCAAAGCAAAACTAAACGAACACAACCCGCGCCGGTGGTGGTGGGTTAGGCGGTTTTCCGATCAATTCATGGAGCAAAAATTTGATTTAATCTTTTGCCGCGATATGGCGGATACATTCACTATTGACGATCCAGAAATGGATCATCGGCAAATGCTAATCCCTTTATATCAGTGGCTTGAATTTATGGAAGTAAGCAATGCAAATAGTGATAATTTGCTAGAGGTTTTTTTGTCTGATAATTATTACCCGCTGAATGTCCACTACCACCCTACAACCACGCTTTATTTACTGCAAGAGAAACCCGATCGAGCAAACTTTGCCAGTGATGAGTTATGCCTTGAGTCATTTTTACACGATGACGAAATTGTACCGATTTACATGGTTAGTAAGCCCGGGGAAATGGAGCGCGCCAAGGATGATAATGTAGTCTATACTGATTGTTATTTTAAATTTGAGCACTTGCATTTTTTCGAACTGGTATTTCGCTGTTATCATTTATTGGTAGAGGCTGGAGAGTTTAAAAAGCCGGAGCTATTGCCAATCTGGCATAACTACTTAGAGCTAATGCAACGCAATGCCGCCGTCGAGAACATAGAGGAAATACATCGCATGTACTGGAGTAGTTATTGCCCCGAGTTGCAGGATTTAACTAATACCGTCAAGGGAGTAAACTAATTATGAGTCAAATACAACAATACCCACAAGTAGCCTTGATTGCCCATGGTGATGATGTTAGGGTTAGCACCTTGGAAATTGCCCGCCATATTCTAGCTGGAAGTAAGCAAAAGACAGCAGCGGGTGTTAATCGCGACTTAGTTCGTACCATAAAAAAATATCTTGATGGTTTTCAACAACTCGGCTTGGTCGGGTTTGAAACCCAAGCAAGATTAGAAGATCAACACGGCGGGGGAGATACCGAATATGCCGAATTAAACGAACCACAAACTAATTTGCTTTTTATGTCAATGCGGAACTCTAACCCGCTGGTATGGCGATTTAAAGTTACATTGGCTAAGCGTTTTGATGAGATGAAGCGCTTGCTTGCTGATCGCAAAAATGCAGAATGGGTACAGTACCGGCAAAGTGGCAAGATTGTAACTAAATCAATGAATGAGCTATTAACCAAGGCGCTGGATTACCGTGGTAAAGACCATAAGGATTACCGCTATATCAACCTGCAGCAAGCCATCTATAAGGCAGCACTAGATAAGACCGCGCAACAACTACGCAAAGAGCGGAATATTCCCAAGCATAAGACTATACGGGATTATCTGGGTAATGCTGAATTGCAGCGAGTTATGATGATTCAATCTTTGGCTGAAATATCGTTATCTAATATTGCCGATCCTACCGATCAGGTTATTATGGCAGCGGTAACCAATGCCGGTAATGTGTTACGGGTGGCAGCAAACAGCTTTACACCTGTATTAGCAGCATAGGGGGCATTATGAAATTTAAGCTCAGCATTCAAACAGAACCCGGACAGTTTATCACTGTAGGGTGCGTCAAACCAACCAAGACCGGCAAAAGTTGGAGCCTAGCCATCTTTGCCGATAAGGTAGAAGAATTACAGCGCAGTCAGTGCGGCAAATTCCTTAACTGCTTAATGGTTGAAGATAAGCGGCAAGATAAACCCAAAAAGTTCGAATCTAAAGACCGCTTACCGGATAGTGGGGGTTGATAGCGTGTTAATTATTATTACTGCGGTATTTTTAGCGTGGTATTTGGGGCAATGCCATGATAACAATCCCCGCCGATAAACTAGCCGATGCAATAAATAAAGCCTCAGAAATGGGGCTTAATTTATTTGGCAGCCAAATAGAATCAGCGCCTACCGACAAAATTATCCGCTGCGGTACAACCACCCACCCCAAGGGTAAAAACGGCGCATATATGGTGAAGTATGACCCACAGAACGAGTTTATAACTCTGGTACTTTGGAATCACGAAAGCCAAGAACGCGCCAATCATCATATCAACCTAAAGTCCCCCGATCCAAACCATAAGCCAATGACACCGGAACAACGCCAAGAGCTGCAGCAGCGAATTGATGCCAAGCAGCGGGCGGATCGGGAAAAGCTGGAACGGGAGCGCCGGCAAAAGGCTGATTATTATGTGGCAGAGTTTAATCAATTGGGATTTTGCATTGAGCATGACTATCTGGCCAGAAAAGGTATCAATAATCCGCAGTGGTTTAACTTTCGCCATGATGTCCGTTCTAACCGTGATTTGCTATGCGTACCATTAACGAATGCCAACGGCTACCTGCAAGGTTATCAAACTATTGCGCCGGATAGCACTAAGCGTTTTAATGGTTCAATCGGTGGCTGTTACTGGCAATTTCCGGCAGTAAATCCCTGCCCTGATGCCTTTGATGCTGGTAACAGCTTTTATATCATTGGCGAGGGTGTAGCTACTGTATTAAGCGCATGGCAAGCGATTACCAATTATTATGATAGTCAGGTATTTTTGCCCTATGCACTGGTGGCATTCAATGCCGGAAATCTTGGCAAAGTCATAGAGAATACCAGGCATAATAATTTACCGTATTTGTTACTGGTTGACAATGATAGTACCAAGCCCAAAAATGCCGGAGTAGATACCGCCTACCAATTGGTAATAGCAAACCCTACTGTTAAAATTTACCCGCTGGTAATGCCGGATTGTAACGATGCCAACGACTTCATTATCAATCATGGCGCACCGGCATTTATTGAGATATTCAAGCAATTATCCCTGATCACCCAATTAATAGGACACTAGAACATGACAAAACTACTTAATCAAATACTTACTAAAACACACCTTGACGGTGGTATAGCCCATGCTGTGTGGATGCTGCGTTATAACACCAAAGTTAGGCTAATGAAAATCTGTTTTAAATTGGGGGAATGCTTTTATAACAGCATTACCAAACAAAGCAATAAACGTGCAATCAGAGATTTAGCAACAATCAAAGAGCAGGAACAGTTAGGAATTTACACATTAAGAGAAACCAAAGAGTTTTTAGAAAGTCAAAAAGATGGGAAATAACAATGGACAAAATAAAAGCGCCCGACATAAAAGGCGCTCAATAAACATGAACCAATCAAAATTTAGAAAGGTATTATAACATGAACGAATCAAAACTAAATCAAAATCAAATTACTGCATTAAAATCACTTAATAGACAGGTAGCTGATTACAACATCAATAACGTTGAACCGGTAGAAATTTGCGAGCCTGTGAGCGACTCCAAACAGGTAGTTGATACCAACATACACCAAGAGGCTTTAAATACGCACAGCACCCCAAATTCTGGGGATATTTCTAATCCAGCACCTACTTATGCTGAAAATTCTGCCAACTCTGTCAATCATTTAAAAATTCATAAAACCGACGTTACCGGAATATCAAACCCCGACCAGTTGCATGACATTATTATCAATCAGGTATCCGAGATTGATTTTTTATCTTATATTGACGAAATGGGCGGCAATCGCAATAAGTATATTCGCGAAGATAAAACCAGAATCCCCGCCGCAATTGTGGCGGTGGTGGTGTGTGATTATGCCATCAAAATAATTGATCGGGTAGGTTATGCAATCTGTCAATTATGCGATGGTGATAGTGAAATAAAATCAGCCTATCTGTTTAATGGCAAATACTGGCTGAATATCACTGACCGCTGGATTAAAAACCTCTTGCGGGATATGTTGTTAAAAATGGGCTATGACCCACTGGAAGCGCGGACTTTTGCTATTGGTATCGCCTTAATCAATAGCTTTTGGGATTTTATCCCTGCCAGCCCAAGCAAAGACAATAACAATGTGTTAATTAACCTCAAAAATTGTACCCTGCACATAATGCCAAGCGGTGAAATCCGGCAGCAGAAATTTAACCCCGCTGATTTTCTAATGTACTCACTGGATTATGACTACAGCAGCAATCCAGCCTGCCCGTTGTTTACTAAGTATCTTAATCGGGTTTTGCCGGATAAACAAAGCCAGAACGTATTGCAGGAACTGATCGGCAGTATCTTCATTAAGAACATCAACCTAGAAAAAATCGGTATTTTACTTGGTAGCGGTGCAAATGGTAAGAGTGTGTTATTGAAGATTATTAGCGCAATGCTGGGTAATCAGAATATTAGCCAAATGGATTTAAAATCACTGACCACAGACCGCAATGCCGACAATAACCGCAGTCATTTATTTGGTAAATTACTCAATTTCGCGCCAGAAATAAATGCCAGAGGTGAGCAAGCCCACGACTTAATTAAACGCATGGCAAGCGGTGAGGCAATCACGGCTAAATTAATGTACAAAGACACTTTTGTAATGACCGACTACGCCAAGTTGATATTCAATGCCAATACATTGCCTACCGATGTCGAACACACCCACGGTTTTTTCCGGCGGTTTTTAATTGTACACTTTAACCAGACTATCAGCGATCAGGAAAAAGACCCGGAACTAGCAGCAAAGATAATTGCCAGCGAATTGCCGGCGGTACTTAACTGGGTGATCGAGGGAACAAAGCGCCTGCAGAAAAACAAAGAGTTTAGCGACTGTGAGAAATCCAGCGAAATGTTGGCAGATTACCAGCTAAGTAGTGACATTGTGGCTTTGTGGATCGATGAGCATTGCTATATCCCCCACGAAACGATTACCAAAGCGCTAAAAGATTTATATACCGAATTTGCCAGCTATGCCACTCAATGCGGACATAAAAAAATTCCAATTGATCGGACACTGGCAAAGCGGTTGGAGTTTTTGGGATTTAAAAAACGCCGTGGAAAACCGTTAGCATTTTTCATGGTAAAAGACTCCAGCAAGGTATAAATTTTAAAAAGTTTGTGCAATTAGGGTATAAGGGTATATGACAGCATACAATATACTGTATTATTATATTATTTTTATTTTGTTATGGTATATGAAGAGTATATCTATGGTATATGGATGGTATATACCATAGAAGATTATAAAATCGTCAAATTGTTGATATACCATAGCCCATATACCATAGATATACCATAAAAAATGTATGGTATATGATTAAAACATTGATATATAACAACAAAATATCGCTCATATACCAATATACCCTAAAAACGCACACAAAATATTTTTAAACGAATAGTGATCAAGATGCCAGTAATAAAAACTAATTTCTTAACAGTAAAAATCATCAATAACACAATAAAATCTAGTGATAGCGGATTATTATTATTTGATGGTAATAATCTTTATCTTAAAAAAAACGCTAATTCTATCACTTGGTATTATCGGGTAAATTTTAGCAGCAATACGGGAAATAAACGCACGTGGTTAGCTCTTGGCAATTATCCCCAGCTTGGTATTAACCAAGCTAGAGCCGAAGCGCAGCGGATTAAGGAATTGATTAATCGGGGTATTAATCCGGTAACATTAAAATCAAAAAATAATGACCGGCTGGGTAAGCCATTCGGTGAAGTTTTAGAGGAATACCAACAGGGTTATTTCAGGACTATCAGCAAAAACACCCGACGGAATTTTACAAACCTATTGCGCTATGCTAAACCACTGCGCAGCATTAATATGGAAACCATTACCGAGTTTGATATTCTGGAAATACTAACCATTATAAAAAAATCCGGCAAGGATACTATCGCCAAAGCCTTTTTGCAGCACATTAAAAAACTGTTCAAATACGCTTATAGCGAGGGTTACGTTCTGGAAAACCGCCTGAGGGATTTAAGCTATGACTTTACCAGCCGGCAACGGGAACGCTACCTGACACCGCAGGAATTGCGCCGGTTTATGCAATCACTACTGGATGATCGGGAAACTGCTATTGATATAAAAATCGGGATTTACAGCCTATTGATTACCATGCTGCGCCGCAGTGAATTAACCGAGATAACCCGCCAAAATATCAACCTCACCACAGGGCGGGTAGTTGTGGCCAGAACAAAAACCATCCCAAATTTTACGCTGATAATACCGGAGCAGTTACGCAAGGCATGGCGGCTATTGCCGGAATCCGGCGATCTACTCTTTAACTATAGCGACAATACCCTGTACCGCAATATAGTTGACCTGTGCAGCAAGTACCAGATTAAGCGGTTTACCCCTCACGATATGCGGCGGACAGCTACTACTTTACTGGCAGAAGCTGGGTATGACTATCTGGTTATTGATAGCGCACTTGCTCACACGATCAAGGGAGTTAGTAAAAACTATCTGAAATCTAACTTATTGGATAAGCGGGCGGAATTACTGCAAAACTGGGCGGATTATGTGGATAAATTGCTAGGTAAAAAAGTGGTGTTTTTACCCCCTGAAAAACTGCAAATAGGTTAATACATAGTACAAAAGAAAAAATAATTAACTTACTGAATTAATTTAACATAAAAGAAAGGGGGTAAAATGTTATAAACAAGTGGCATTGTGGCACAAGGGTTTTAGCGGAGTGATTGACTATTACAACAAGTCATACATAGAGCAATCCAGCAATTTCAGCTGTAAAACAGCGCTCAAACCCAATAATGCCAATGCATTGATGTAGGTACAATACTGCGGATAACCGTTCTGGATAGGTCTAGGTTCTCCCGGAGGGGGTACCTTGCATTGAGGGTCTTTCGAACCCCACGGGTTCGCTAGATATGAAATTTTAAAAAATTGGAATAATTTGGAATAGTTTTTTTGTTGTAAATTGCAACATGTTAACATAAATCATAATTATTTCAAGATGATAAAAAATTATTCCACTGGAATACTTTTGGAATAATTTGGAATAATTTATTTTACAAAGGTTAATTTTATGAAAACGTTAATTTCTCAATCTGAATTTGCTAAATTGGTAAACGCCAATCAAGGCACTATATCAAAATATGTTAAAAAAGGTAAATTACCTGCTGATGGTAATAAATTGATCATGCCCGATGCCGAGAAAACGTACCACTTATTATTAGGTGGATTATCTATAACTGTCTCGCAAAACACCTCTGGAAATTTATCAAATTTTACTGTTAATGATTTAAATCTGGACGGAGCAACGGAGCAAACCGAAAAAAGGTATAATGAAATGATCATTCCCGTAGGCTCTTATGATAACTACTCCTTTGAAGGCTACACAATCCACTGTGATAATGTTTTTGGATCTGGTATTACTGTATCAAATAATAATTATAGGGTAAGTATTGACCCAATAAACGATTACACTACCGCAGTAGTCGAGGTGGATACCGGAGATAGATACGGGTTTACTATTGTACCGGATGATAACTTGGATGATGCACTGGTAGAGTTATCAGGGCTTGAAAAGTTAAATAAAGCCTACTTCATTATCTCCCAGTCTGAATTGTTGGAACTGTTAAAAAGCCGGATCCAGAAATAATCCTGCAAGCCCGCCAATTCCGGCGGGTTTTTTATATCTGCCAACGCTACCAATCATGCCAAATATAGGCTTTATAGCCCTGCTATTTATACCATATACCATCCCCCATATACCATAGATATACCATAAAAAATGTATGGTATATGATTAACATATTGATATAAAACAATAAAACATCGCTCATATACCAATATACCATAAAAACGCACACAAAATTTATTTGTACAAAAATCCTGAATTGAAGTGCTATAATACGCTGGTAACATAATTCGCTTAGGGGTAAAATATCATGCGTAATCTTTTGCTATTTCTTGGCTTGCTTCTAACGATCATCGGCATTACCGCTTGTGCTACAGATTCCGCAAATATCAGCGCGGCACAAGCCGCCAGCTATGAGGAAGCAGGAAGTAGTGTTATTGGTCACAATTCCACAACAGACATGCCAAATGTGGATAGTAACCCATACTAACCAGCAGGCAATAAGCTATGAAAAATACCACTCAACTAATTTTAGCCGTTATCAGCTTACTGCTTGCCTCATGTGCAAGCAACAAACATATGCCCAGCAAGAGGAAAGCGAGGGGCATTTAGTACCAGTACCGCATGAGATAACGCCAGACGTTGATCAGATACAGCAAAGGCTAGTTATGTACTGTAAAAAAGTGGTTTACATTCGATTAACAACAAAAATAATTAAATTGAAGTGAGATAGCAAGTTTAAAAATTAATTTAAGGGATTAATAAAAATGTCTATTGAGATTCCAAAAACACTAAATGAAACATTTAATGGTCTAATTAATTTAACGTATGAAGCTAAAAAATTATTTAATGTCTGTCATGGCTTAACATGGAAAACTGAAGGAAAAAATCTAACGTTTATCAAGAAAATAGATTATTCACCACTATCAATTGGCTACGTGTACGTAGCAAACAAAAAAAATAAATCCCAAATTATATATATCGGTGAAACAGGGAAAGCATTTGGACGATTTGAAATGGTTAAAAGTACAGTAATAAACTTTAAAAATCGAGAGCGTATAACCAACAAAAGAATTAAGTTTGCTATTTTGGAGTTGCTTAGTAATAATTTTACTGTTAAAGTATATTTTTTTATTCCTAGCAATCTTGGTAAAGCGTATGATTTTGACATTACTATTCCAAGTAAACAAATAGAAACTAAATTGTTTGAATTATATAAAGAAAAATATAATAATGAGCCGCTCATTAATAGTTTTCGAAGACCTAAAGAAAATGACTATAAAACTGAATGGATGAATACAGTTGATGGGTTTATTAAGAATTTTTGATCGCAAAACTCATTTATTTGTACGTATCTGGGTCAATTGCCATGGTGAATAACAACTGCATTATTGAAAATTGGAAATAAAAAATGCTTAAAAACCTGAAAGAAAATTGGCTAATAGCTGTAATCAGCGGGGCAACCGGTAGCGTTATTACCTTGTTTGTGATATTTATCTGTCATGTGAAAATGTGGAATTCTAATTCGATAGCCACATGGATCAGTTCAATTGGCAGTCTATTTGGTGGTTTTGGTGCTGTAGGTGCAGTCGTGTTGGCGTACTTCGCATATAAATATGCAACTAAACAATATATGCAAAATGAAATTGAAAAAATGAAGTTTGAAAAGCGTTATAACATAATCAACGACCTATTCGACGATATGGCTGGTTATTATAAAATGTTTATTGAGCTAAGTAGTCTATATAACATATTGATTCAAAATATCAAAGATAACAATCACAGTGAAATTACCTCCCTGCAAAAAAACATCAAACAAGGTGAAAGACAAGTATTGGAATATCGATACAAAATGGTAATGAAGTCTGCTAGTGCATATATTCAATTAGGTAAAATAGAAATTCTGGGCGTTGGAAAAAATAATATCAATATATTGAACGACTGTATTACTACACATAATAAATATACAATAAATAGTGCTACTGCAAAACAGATAGATATTACAAATCTCGATATTACCAAACTCACTGAGCATAAGGAACATTATAAACAATGTGCAAAAAAAGCAAATTTAGAGCTTACAAAAATTAAAGACTATATATTACAAAAAACTTGTAATATATACAATTAACAACTCACCCCGATCATTCACAATTAATTTAAGGTAGTATCATGGCAACAGATTGCATCATTGAGAATTGGATTATGAAAAACAAAACTTGGTTAGGATTTTTCGTTGCTATTATTGGCACATGGGTAATAGCTGTTTTCGGATTAATGTTGTTTAAATATTGGTGTTTTGGTTTACCTTGGCATGATAGCAGGATTAGTTTATCAAACATACTAAGTTTGGGCGCTACAATCAGCGCTACTGCCGTGGCTGTATTTGCTTGGATGGCATATAAATATGCCACCGAGCAGTATTTACAAAATCAAAAAACAAAGTTGATTTTTGAAAAGAAAATTCATGCATTAACTAATATTTGTAACGCATTAATCATGGCTAAATTTGTGCTGGAAGAGCAATCAGGTTCTATAACAATCTGGATGAAAGATGATCAAAAGCTAAACTCGCAAGATCTTCAAACATCTGCCGATGAAGCACACGAGAGCGTAATTAGATTACTAGATCCGTTTCACAAGAAAATTGATAACGCCATTTATGAACTGATTGAACTAGATATTTTATTTCCACATAGCACCAATGATATTAAAAAAAGGCTAAAGGAGCTAAAAACAAAATTCTCAGGAGAATTAGGAAGAGCATTTAAACCATTTACTGATGGGCAGATAAAAACCAGAGAAGACTTTCAAGAGGCAACACGTAAAATTTATAACTGCGATTTTTTTGAACATTGGGAAAAAGAACTTAAACATATAGCTAAGGAATTTTGAATAACTATCTTGACAATCACACCCCCGATCATTCATAATATCGCTACTGGGTCTGAAAATCCCACAATACAAAGCGGAACTGCTAACCGTCATCTATTTAGCAGGCACATTGAAGATTATCCCATATAGATAGACACATTACTAATTAACCCGATCGGCAAAATTTATTGCCGGTTTGATATTGTTATCGTTCGCCGGCTTGGCGGATCAGACAGTAATAGGCTATTGACTATCATGGCTCAGTTTTGAGCCATGATAGTAACTATGTGGGGGGTGCGACTAATAAGCCTTAACCGGTGAATACGTCCGACCGACTTTGTACGGATTTTCAGCCCCTCACGCCCCTATCTGAAAATTAGGGTTTAGTTAAGCTAAAAAATACAAAGGTGATAATCATGTCAAAATCTAATCAATCCGGTATTACTTTAATGCCAGAATTTAACCTATCCCAACTATACGAGAATGCCCAAAATAAAGCTATTTGCACCCCTACCGAGTTTATCAATTCCGCGGACTGCAAAGCCTTGCTATTGGAATTAACCGGACAATCCCAGCCACACCACTTTACCATGTATATAGACGTACCGGCTAAACACTACTACACCCATTCGCGGTGGCTGTTCTTGGCTTATATCCGCCATTGTTTCGGCAATGACCTAACCCAAGCCGTTAACCACGAATTAGCGGCGTGAGGTGCGATCATGATTACCAGAGATGAACTAGCACAAAAAGCCGCCACTAATTTATTGAACCTCGCAAATGATTTGTTTAAAATCTTGACTGAAACAGGTTTAAACCCATACGACCTGCCGGAATATACCAGGTTGAATAAATACCGGAAAACCTTAGCCCGCTACAATAAAAAATATCCTGCCGATATTGGTATAGACTGCGGAGAACGATTACGCGAGTTTTGTATACCGTTTGAGCTGTTACCTATAGAGATGTTTGATTTTATGGTGATGATTGACTGGATCGATGGTGATACCTGCCTACCAAGGAATAGACAAGGATTTTACAGTAACACATATCATGGTTCTGGTCAGCATAGACACGATACAGTTATAGAGTGGTATATTGATGTCAAGCAGTATATAGAGTTGTTGTTTATCTATGACCGGTTAAAAAGTAAATTTGCCGGCAAAGCCGCATAATTCCCCGATCAGTTCTTTAACAATTTATTACACACTAAAATTTACCGATGATTAAGGTGGTGGTATCCTAGTGTATAAATTTTATTGCATTATTCATTTTCCGATTCTAGCCTGTCATTTTGATGGGCTATTATTGGAATTTTTGCATATAAAAAGATAACTAAAAGTTGAGCTAAAAACATCAAATTTTAAAAGATGGTGTCAAATAGGTGTCAACTTAAAAATTAGGTATTTTGGGAATCTTAGATAAGTGATTGATTTAATTGGTTGCGGGGGCTGGATTTGAACCAACGACCTTCGGGTTATGAGTTTGAGCTCTATATCTAGTCATCTTTTATCATAGTTTATCTTCTTTAATAATCTCTAATCATCTCAGATACATCCCCTATTCATCAACTAATCACCTCTGCTAATATCTTGTCATCGCTTCTCATTTTAGAGGGCAAATAGAGGACAATTTTAGAAAGACAGAGAATGAACACTTCCAATAATTCAAAAAGCAAATTTAAAAATTCCGGTACTCACAAATATGCAGTCCAATTGTACTACAAAAATGATGGTGACATTGTATATTATGCAGTTTACCGAGATCCTTTTGACTTAGATAAAAATGGAAAACCTAAAAAGAAACGCTATAAGGTAGGACTCAAAAGTGAAGGAATTAACGAAAGATATGTAAAAAATATTCGTGACGAAATAGTTGTTAAACTCAGACAAGGACAACTCCCTGACTACCTAAAAAAAGAAATTACAGAAAATCCTCTAACTTTTAATAAGTTGGCAGATTTATATTTCAAGGAAAGAGCCGCAAATCATTTAGATGGAGAAGAAAATAAAAATATTAAAAATGACAAGTCTATCTTGAAAAATCATTTGTCTATATTCCTCAAAAAAGCCCCTCAATCAATAAATAACGAAGATATTATCAATTTCAAAATAGAAAAATTAAAAATTAAGGCACCTAGTACCGTAAATAATATGCTGACACTTCTAATTTCAATTTTTAGCTACGGAATTGACAATAATTTAATCCAAACAAAGCCTAAAATTAAAAAACTAGGGGGCATAGACAACGCTAGGGAGCGCTGGTTTACAAAAGAAGAAATTTTCTTAATCTATGATCATCTTAAGGATAATTTAATTCTAACTATATTTGTAAAACTTTCTCTATCTACAGGTGCCCGCCTAGAAACAATACGAGCAATAAAACGCAAAGATATCAACTTACAAGAACAAACGGTAACATTAGTAGACCTAAAAGGAAAAGCAGCAGGAAAAGATAATGCTACTTATCTAGGATTTCTTAATCCCAACATAATCAGTGAATTAAGTGAATTCATAAAAGGACTAAAGCCAAATGCGTATATATTCCAATATGAAAACGGTAATAGAGTAGGTGTTGATTATATCCAAAATAACTTGCAGAAACTTTTTGATCAACTTTTCAATGAACATCTCAAAGATTCAGATGGAAAAATAAGAGACAGAAAAAATAAAGCTGTTATTCATACTTTGCGGCATACATTCGCCACTCACTTAGCAAAGGAAAATACCCCTATGAACACAATTCAAAAATTACTAAATCATTCAGATATTAAAATGACTGATCGTTATGCAAAATTTTTACCGGAGAAAGGCGTCAATGCAATTAAACAATTAGATATTTTTAAATAAAAGCTAACTCAATAAACCATAAAATAGGTACTTTATTGGCTACATATTCATTGTTATTAATTAAATTCTTAATAAGGATGAATAATCATGCTACAAAATTCAAAATTAAACAAAACCATAGTAAAACGGTTTTTCTGGTTAAAACTTCATCACGATTTTTTCAATCGTGATGAAATCCGCATTATCGAATCTCAACCTAACGGTAAAGACTATATCATTTTTTACTTAAAGCTTATGCTTAAGTCAATCAATGATAATGGTAAGTTACTATTCAAAGATACCATACCCTACACGCCTGAAATGCTGGCATCAATCACAAATACCAGCATTGACACAGTTCGGGTAGCAATTGATGCTTTTGCAAAACTCGGTCTAATTACTGTACTGGATGATGGCGCATTATTCATGCAGGAAGTTCAAAAGTTAGTTGGCTCTGAAACCCCTGACGCAGAACGCAAACGCATCGCCCGCGCTAAACAAAATACACAGCCTAAATTACCACCAGCGGACAAAAAGCGGACATTGTCCGGACAATCTGCGGAAAATGTCACGCTAGAGAATAAGAGTATAGAGAATAAAGATATAACCCCCTACAATCCCCCAGCCGCTAACTCAAATCGCGATTCGGGGATTGCTGGGATGTGGTTAAATAAAATCAGCTCCGGTAAATTCGGATTCTCCGCCGATGAGATTGCAGCTATTTCAGAACTAGCTAATCACATGGCAAAGTTTGAATCTTTGACCGACAATCAAATCAGCCTCAATCTGGAAATCATGGCAGATCATAAAAAATCTGGTTACGACCTGATTCGTATGATTCGCAATTCAATTGCAAAAAACTACCGTGGACTAATGGAGCCAACCAAAGCCTTTTTGGTTAGTACGATAAAACCAGTATTGAATACTGGCAGATATCCTGCTACCGATTACATTACCCCAGAAAACCAAGCACAAAAATACGAACTGCGCAATTATCTGGAGCGCTGTTATCTCCGTGATATGGTTGATCCACGGAATAGCTTGCCTTTATCCAGCGAGCAAAAATCTTTGCTCAAAGCACATTTTGACTTCGCAAAATCCAAACGAATTGGCATCACCGATTACATTTACCAGCAGGAAGTTTTAACGGGTAAATGTCTTTTGGAGCAGTCAATTAATGGTATTGCGGTATCATTAATTGACGTAGCAGCGTAATTAACCAGCTTGTTACATATTGGTGATAGATTATGTTTCACATACAATCATATCGTTCAAATCGCTGGTTAATATTCGGTTGTAATATGCTGTTTGTGCATATTACGGCTGACTATCGTCAGTTGCTTAGGGTGTTCCTTGGACATCCACACCCGCGCAAGGTAGCATTGGCAAGCGCTAGGGCGTTTGCCATGCAGGGCGATGCCCTCTTGTGGCGCAATCTTGCTGGACGCTGCTATTGCTTACAATTCACCCGCCGCCGTCACGCTCCCCACGTGACCCAACCAGTTGTTGACTGCGCTTTGCTTGCCTGCGGTAGTCTGGACGACTATCATCATCTGATTGGGTCACGTGCCTCGCGTGGGCTTGGCACTTTGACGGCGGCTCTCGCAAGCGCTGTGCCAATTGTGGGCAATTGTCTTCGCTCTCAACTTCTGGGGAAGTTTCGTTGCTGCGTGTTCGTCACAACTTTGCTGTGGGCAAAGGTTGTTCCTCGTGCGCTCAATCTGGGGATTTCGCTTACCAGAACCGCGGCGACTA
>CAZATM010000028.1:0-7171 GCA_964488065.1 uncultured Neisseria sp. | reverse complement strand
ACCACCGGCTAAAAACTGACTGAAATTATCCCAGCCGATGTATAACGCAATACTCAGACCATTTGCCGACCACGAACTATAGCGACCACCAACAAAATCCCAGAAGGCAAACATATTTTCAGGCGCAATCCCAAATTCAGTTACCGCCTTGGTATTGGTTGATAAAGCAATAAAGTGCTTGGCAATTGCTGCTTCATTATTGGCGGTCTTTTCCATAAACCACTTACGCGCACTATGGGCATTTGTCATGGTTTCCTGAGTGGTAAAGGTTTTGGATGCTACAATAAATAAGGTTGTTTCCGGATCAATATCCGCTAAAATATCGTTTAACATATAGCCATCAACACTCGAAATAAAATGAATATTCATTCCCGTTTGCCGATATGGTTTTAGTGCCTGACAAATTAGTACCGGACCTAAGTCTGAACCGCCAATACCAATATTAACAATTGTGCTGATTTTTTTATTGGTATAACCACGATGCTCACCGCTGTGAATTTTGTGGCAAAAGCCCGCCATTTGCTGCTTGACGGCATTGATTTCTGGCATAACATTATAACCATCAACCAAGATTTCAGTTTTATCACTGCGCAAGGCTGTATGCAAAACCGCACGATCTTCGGTATTGTTAATTTTTTTGCCGCTAAACATATCAGTGATCTTTTGCGCCAAATTTTGCTTATCGGCAAATTCAATGAATAAATCCAAAGTCTTCTCAGTGATATTATTTTTGGAAAAATCAAAATACAAGCCATCATGCTGTAAGGTAAATTTGTCGGCACGCTTATTGTCGGCAGCAAATAACTCTTTTAATGACTTAGTTGAAATTTCTTGATAATGGTTGATTAAATCATCAACTAAACATTCTTTTTTCATAATCTATCACACTCCATTTATTATTAATAAAATTTTAATTTAGTACTCAAATCGATACTCAATGTATTTCAACTAATTCGACTCGGCTTTGAGCGCTGGGTAGATTTTATCCAACGGTGGAATATCTTGTTTACTCCGCGCAGTTTTACCAAGCTGTTGGATTTGCCACCAATAATTAAAGAAACTGGTATTCCGGGCTTTTAACTGCTGCAAAAGCTGAGTTTGTTGTGACTCTACCGTCGATTTTATCTGCCGGGCTTGATAAAAAGCACTCTCAATGGCACTTTCACCACTATTTGCTACGCCAATTTCTACCACCGGTGAAGATTCACCAGCGATTCCAGGAACTAACTGGATAATTCCAACATTAATCAATTTTATGCCCAATTTTTTTAGCTCGTGATTAACCAGCTGTGAATTAACTTGCTCTTCAAATGCCGCGGGTGATGACGATAATGCTGCAATACTCTCGACTTGGCTAAGTACTGTTTGCGCAAAGCGCGCATCAAAATCTTTCTCATTGGCCAACACCACGCTCAAATACACTTGTGGCGAGACTACTTGCCAATTTATAATGATTCTTGTGCCGATTTTTTGATTATCAGCAAGATTGATTACCGATGAAGTCGTCAAATATGAACTACGCATATTCATATACACATAATTCAAATTTCCCATTAACGGTAATTTCCAATGTAATCCCGGAGCTTTAATTTCCATTTTGGTCGGAGTTGATGAAATAACCGCTACCTGACGTTGATCAACGGTATAAAAGCCACTCAAGAGGAATGCACCGAGTAATAAAATGAGCACCAATAAATTTCTCATTTAGTTACTCCCCCAGCGCGAGCGTAGCACCGAACGATTAACATTACGATTTAGCAAGCGTGGATTGTTATCATTCACCAGATTAAAATTTCCATCGGCACTAACCGCATTGCCCAAGCTCTGAAGTTGCGGCAAGGTCAATTGTAGCAGCGGATAACTTTCAACCGCTTGTGGAACGTTACTCAACATTTTGTAATACATTAGTTCGGCAACAATTTTAGGATTATTGCGATATTGTGGTAGCAATTGGTTAAAATCCGTATTCCATTGTTTATTTTGGGTTTGCATTGCTGCGGAGTATGAATTAGCTTGATTTAACAGTTGTTGAGCCAATGTTAGCGACTGCCCGGCAACCGGTACTGGCGCTTGAGTAGCCACTAATCGTGCGGTGTTAGACTCGGCCACCGCTACTTTAATTGAATTTATTGATAGCTTGTCAATTGATAAGCCATAACCATTTAATATTGCATCAGCAGTTTTGCGAATTTCATTACCAGTAATGGTGTTGCTATTGTGTAAAATCTCATTAGCGTCATGATGTAAAAAATAGTCCTGAATAATGGTCTTAGACAAGCTATTAACACGCTGATCTAAATCAGAAGTTTCTTGATAATAGTTCAGAAAATATTTTTGCGGATTTTGGACATGATAATCAATTTCACCGCTAACATCAAGTTGACGATTATCCGCAGTTAATACCAAATAGGCTGCACTCTCGGTGGCCTTACCGAATTTAACGCTATTGCTGCTAGCATCCAAGGTAATAACATCCGAGAACGGAAACGGCAAACTTACACCGGTATCCATTCCTTTGACAACTTTGGAAATTTTACCGTTATTTAAAATAATTCCATAACTGGCATCCGGCACAAAATAAACGCCGGTTAACCCCCACAGCACCACCAGCATCGCTATGATGATCAATATAAATTTAAAATTGCTGGGCACACCAGCCGGATGATTGGAGTGTTTCGGCAACGGTTTATTAGCCTTCTTACCCATCAGGCGGGCAAGAAAACGATTTAGTTTGTCAACAAAACTATCCTGTGATGAAACCGGTTGTTTATTCATTAGCTATAGTTATTCTCAGGGTTTATTTTAATTTCCAGGGTTCATAGTGCAATTCCTGCCGGATGATTAAACCACGGGCAGTAATTAATTCTAATTTTTCTTTGATCGCTTGGCGCAATAAATCCAATCCTAGCATTTTTTCAGCAGAAATATACACCGCCTGCGGCTCGCCCATTTGATCATAAACAATCCGCGGAGCAATATTTTCGACTAAATCAATTTTATTGTAGATTATCAATTGTGGAATTGTTTCGGCTTTAATTTCATTTAACACCTGATTTACATCTTCAATCTGACGCTCTTTGGTGGTACTGGCAACATCGACAACATGCAATAATAGATTAGCATAAACCGTTTCTTCCAGTGTCGCACGAAAGGCCGCTACCAATTGATGCGGTAAGTTGCGAATAAAACCAACTGTATCGGAAAGGACAATTTCATGATTTTCAGATAAAAATAAATGCCGCGAGGTTGTTTGTAACGTAGCAAACAAACGATCTTCGGCGTAAACTTTAGCTTTGGTCAAGGAATTAAACAACGTTGATTTACCGGCATTGGTATAGCCGACAATTGAAACCGTCGCAATGTTATTTCGCAATCGGGATTTGCGTTGCGTCTCACGCTGCTTGACTATTACCGCCAAGCGTTTCTTGAGTATTGCAACCTTATCTGAAATCGCGCGCTTATCCAATTCGATTTGTTTTTCACCGGAACCACTACGTAGACCAATCCCACCCCGTTGACGCTCCAAATGGGTCCACCTTCGCACCAGCCGGGTTGCCAGATGCGATTGCTGCGCTAGTTCGACCTGCAAAATTCCTTCATTGGTAGTAACCCGTTGCGCGAAAATATCCAAAATCAACTGGGTTCGGTCAATTATCCGGCGTTTGAACAGCTTATCCAGATTACGTTCCTGAACCGGCGTGATATTATGCCCAAAAATTACTGCCTGAGGATTTAGTGCTGTACACACCGAATTAATTTCATCTGCTTTGCCTTTACCGACAAAAAGCGTTGAATCCGGCTTATCACGATTAGCCGTCAAGACTTGAATAACCTTGAAACCAGCCGATTCCGCCAGTGCGACAGATTCTTCCACATCTTCAGTAAAATCAGGGTTGCGGTTAAAATTAATCGCAACAATCACCGCATTTTGCGCTGATTTATCTACAGGTGAACTCATTAATACCTTTATTGAGCTTCCGCTTCATTGAAGTGATTGGTTGAAAAACCCCGCGATGGAACAATCGTTGAAATAGCGTGTTTGTAAATCAGTTGATTTACCGTGCTTTCACCATCGCGCAATACAACTACGTATTGGTCAAATGATGAGACGATCCCCGATAATTTAATTCCATTAATCAGATAAATTGACACTCGAATCTGTTCTTTACGTAACCCATTAAGATACGGGTCTTGCAAGTTGATTAGTTGTTTAGCCATTACGTGCCTCTACTTTCTTATTATTATAAAGTTACTGGTTTTCACTAACCGGCGGCATTTGCTGGTTTAGTGGGATATTTTGTTCATTTGGCACCTGACCAAATATATTGTCCTGAGTCGAAGCACATGCGGATAAAAACCCTAGAAAAATCACTGTGATAGAACCTAATGATATTAACGATCTCATGCGCTTACCTTTTAAATTTGTGTTTATTCTTCGTCCATTGCAGCGTTGGTATAAACATCCTGTACATCATCAAGCGCTTCCAGTGCGTCCAATAGTCGCTGCATTTTTTGTGCATCTTCACCGCTTAATTCAGTTTCTACGCTAGGTTTCATTGTCACTTCGGCTAATTCAGCCACAAAACCCTTAGCTTCCAGCGCATTTTTTACATCGACAAACTCCGCTGGTGCAGTCAAAACTTCAATACTACCATCGTCATTAGTAAGAACATCTTCAGCACCAGAATCCAATGCGGCTTCCATTATCGCATCTTCATCAGTTCCCGGTGCAAAAATTAATTGCCCGCAATGCTTAAATTGGAATGATACACAACCATCAGTTCCCATATTACCGCCGTATTTATTAAACGCATGGCGAACTTCGGCAACGGTACGAGTGTTATTATCGGTTAAACAATCAACAATAATTCCAGCTCCGGCAATGCCATAACCTTCAAAACGCAATTCAACGTAATCAACACCTTCCAACTCGCCGGTACCACGTTTAATTGCCCGATCGACGTTGTCTTTAGGGACATTATTTTCCCGCGCCTTTTCGGTAGCCAAGCGCAACCGTGGATTTGAATTGATGTCACCGCCACCCATTTTAGCAGCAATGGTAATTTCTTTAACTAAACGCGTTGTAATTTTACCCTTTTTGGCATCGGCTGCAGCTTTACGATGCTTAATATTGGCCCACTTACTATGTCCTGCCATCTGCTTTTACCTCAAAAATATTTTGGCGTGATTTTATCATAGTTTACCTAGCTGGTTGCCAGCTTTTAGCTTCTTTAAATTTTTTTCGTGCCAAAGTATTTTTATGATAATTTTTTCAATTAAGACTTGCAATAATAGTCGCGCTTCGCATATAATAACTACCTCACCTAAAGCGGAAGTGGCGAAATTGGTAGACGCACTGGATTTAGGTTCCAGCGCCGCGAGGCGTAAGAGTTCGAGTCTCTTCTTCCGCACCATTCTATAAAAAATATCAAAAGTTTTTTTCCAATTACATCAATAAATTAAACCATTGTCGTAATTTTAACACGTTTGTTATTAGTCAATATTTCTTTGTATTTAGTTATATTAATTTCCCCAGGATTTCCCCAGGGAAAATTTTAGTAAATTTTTATACTCTTGGAATTAATCATGGCTAAAATAATTAATTCCATCCGCAAACAATTCACCCAAATCCCAAATGCGATCGTTATTGACTCTAAATTATCTGACGGAGCATTGCGTGTTTTCCTTTATATGAGTACAAAGCCTGATGCTTGGCAGTTTAATAATCGAGACATTCAACAAAAACTTAACATCAAAAGAGCGGAAACAATCGCAAAATACTGGAAAGAACTAATTCAATCCGGCTGGATTAGCCGCCAGCCAGTTTTAAATGATAATGGTAAACCATCTGGATATTTTGATTATCTGTTAAATTTTGAGCCACAAATACCTACTCCGCAAAATGCGGAGGTGGTACCATCCATTACGGGCAAACCGGATACGGTTAACCAGCAAATACGGGAAAATCGGAGTTGTAATAATAAAGAAATAAGTAACAATAAAGAATTAAATAATACCCCCTTACCCCCTATTGGAGAAAATCGGATGGGGGCGGTTTGGAATCAGATGGCTGAAAACCTAGACTTCATTTTTTGTGACAATGAAAAATCTGCCATCTCAAAATGGGCGGAGTATCTCACATCAAAGCAAAAATCTATAACCGTTCTTCAGATTGAAACCAATCTGCAAAGTCTATTCAAACTCAAAACCGATGGCTATGACATTACCTCGATGATCAATGACACCATATCGGCGGGTTACAGGTGGCTGCTAAAGCCAACGCCAATTTATTTGTTGGCAAATATTTCCGGTAAATCTGCGGCTACTAATAAGCAGCGGTCGTATCGCTACAACAATCCTGACTACATCATTCCTGAAAACAAGTCAGACAAATGCGAACTTCGTAACTATCTGGAGCGCTGCTACATGCGAGAGCTTGTTGACCCACGCACTAAACTACCACTAACGACAGAGCAAAAAAAACTGTTCAAAGCACATTTTGACTTCGCTAAATCCCAGCGAATTGGAATTACAGACTACATTTACCAGAATGAGGTTTTAACTGGTAAATGCTTGCTTGAGCAGTCAATAAATGGGCTAGTTGCCTCATTTATTGACGTTGCAGCGTAATTAACCAGCCTCTTTGTATATTGGTGATACATTATGAACTACATACATTGGTATTGTTCAAATAGCTGGTTACTATGCGGTTGTAATATACAGTTTGTGCATATTACGGCTGACTATCTTCAGTTGCTTGGGGTGTTCCTTGAACATCCACACCCACGCAAGGTAGCATTATCAAGCACTAGGGTGCTTTCAATGCAGGGCGATGCCCTCTTGTGGCGCAATCTTGCTGGACGCTTCCATTGCTTACAATTCACCCGCCGCCGTCACGCTCCCCACGTGACCCAACCAGTTGTTGACTGCGCTATGCTTGCCTGCGGTAGTCTGGACGACTATCATCATCTGATTGGGTCACGTGCCTCGCGTGAGCTTGGCACTTTGACGGCGGCTCTCGCAAACGCTATGCCAATTGTGGGCAATTGTCTTCGCTCTCAACTTCTGGGGAAGTTTCGTTGCTGCGTGTTCGTCACAACTTTGCTGTGGGCAAAGGTTGTTCCTCGTGCGCTCAATCTGGGGATTTCGCTTACCAGAACCGCGGCGACTA
>CAZATM010000027.1:0-2153 GCA_964488065.1 uncultured Neisseria sp. | reverse complement strand
CATCTGTTCTACTTGAGTAATTTGCCATTTGACTTAAATTAACCGTTCGAGATCTATGCAAAGCCAGTGTGAAATCTATTACTGTTTTGCAATTATTTCCATGCACGCCCAACTCTTGGTTTAAAATACCACTTAGCTGATCAATCTTCATTTTAGGCATTATCTATCTTTTCTTGGTCGAAAATTCGATAAATTACCTTATTTTGAAGTTTTGGTCAGCTTTTTGTATTTTCTGTCATGTAGCAAGATTAAAATTTAGTTATCTTGATATAGAGCCAGTAATTGCCATTACCATCGGCGTTCCATAATAATCTGGTTCATATGTAAATTGCAAGTTACTAGGGGTTGGATTTCCGAAATATTGTTCGGATAAATCAGTACCATATGGCACAGTAGATTTATCTCCATAGTTCACGCCCATTCTTTGCTCAAAAACACCATTTCCAAAAGAAACTGTTTCTCCCGATAATTGGTGAATTTCAACACCGGTGGCGAACATGTTAAAATTTTGCTGATTATAGTTACTTTTTGAAAAGTATCCCATTTCAAATAGAGAAGTATTGGATCTGCCATGGTCGGAATGCCCCACCATAAAAACATAGCAACCCGCAGGATCTCCTGCACACATTGGATCACCAGCGCCTTTATTGCTAATGATGTAATGCAAATCGTCTGCTCCATCACCACTATTAAAAATATTAGCTGGGTATGGAGTACCTGACCACTGAATAAACGGAGCTTCGTTTGAACCGTATCCTTCATTATTTCTAACCGATCTGGCAAACAATGAATATGCGGAACCACTATAAGACCATGAACCTAATTCTAGTGTGTTTCCAGAGCCAACTACCCATATTTGGGAAAGAATGAGGCATCCAGCAACACTACAATTTTGGACTGGTGCACCTATCCATGAATCATGATAAACATAAGATGATTGAGTACCTGGTATCGGCTGCCTAGTAAATATGTCACTAGTGTCAACATAAGAATTATTACTACCTAATGAAGGTAGTCTTTCTGCCCAATTATATATTGTACCCGTAGCATTGGAGCCGTTAGGCGCTAGATTATCAGTATACCCCTGCAACAGCTTAGGTTCTAAAACCGGTCTCGCTTGTGGAATGAGATCTCCCGAACACAAATTTGCATTGTAATTTTGTTGTGTTAAACCATTTTTGACCTGTTGATCTAATTTAACTAATGTTTGCTTATAATGCATTTCATTATATTGATTTGCCATTTTCTTTTGAGCTTCTGGTAGATCAATTATACCTCTTTGCTGATCAAAAGGAATACAATCTATAACTGTTTGGGATTCATAAATTGTTTTCAATGGGGTGATTTTTGCATAATAACTTCCAATTTCTTGAGCGTTAGTAGAGTTCATTGATAAAAGTTTTTGCGCATACTCCGCAGTGGTCAACTTCTGAGAGCCAAGTGCATATATATTTAATTGTTGATTTTTGTTTATCGTAGATTGACTATTGACTTGATTTAACTGATTACCCCCCCCCCCCCGCTACCGCTGTTACATCCAGAAAGTGCAAATATAACCGCAACAGATGAAATTATAGGTATAAATCTAATAAAATAATTTTTCATTTGTTTTATCTCCCTAACAAAACAATATTTGAAACACATATGACAATCACATTATTATTTAGTGATATTACTCACACTCGGGATTCTAACATACAGATTTAGATGTTACTATGGTACAAACACTACTGGGTTGATATATTTCGATGCTGCACCGCAGCGTAAAGTGTTTGAAAATACACAGTTTAAAATTAGATTTAACAGCAACGTGTTCAATCAAATTCAGACATATACTCAGTGAGTTTCAAAATGAGTATAGTGGTCACATAAAAAATAAAAAGTATATATTCAATCAACTTGAAAGTTGGACTGGGTTATGGCGAATTACTTCAACGTTATCATTAATCCTAGAGTGAAGTATGTTCTAAGTACTGGGTATTGTTTGAGCAAAGAATTTTAAGTGGCTACCACGTGGCCTTTTTAGATGTTTTCAGACATGGTTGTTAAGAGGTTTTATTGTTGTGTTGTTGTGTTGTTGGCAATATACTGATATGGTTTGATGTTTATTGATGTTTTAAAAGTGCCAATTGGCGGAAAAGGCGGGATTCGAA
>CAZATM010000026.1:0-11583 GCA_964488065.1 uncultured Neisseria sp. | reverse complement strand
AAATTACCGAAAAATTTCCAGCCGGTCGGCGTTTCATATAATGGGATACCCAATTCTTTCGCCACCAAATCGGCAGCAGTTGAAGTTGGCATAGAGCGTGCGATCCCGCTTAAACCTTTTTTGTATGCTGGTACCAAGGTGGCATTTGCCGCCATAACCGCGAGACTATCGGAGGGAGTTACCACCAATTGTTGACCAACTATCATATTGCGATCGGCATCGCCATCAGAGGCGGCACCAAAATCAGCCGCATTACTACCATTCATAAAAGAAATTAATTCAGCGGCATTAACTGGATTGGGATCAGGATGGTGATGACCAAAATCTTCCAATGGTTCAGCGTTAACTACCGTTCCTACCGGAGCGCCAAGAATACCCTCCAGTATTTGTTTGGCATAAGGACCTGATACCGCACTCATACCATCAAAACGCATGCTAAAGCCACTGGCAAATAATTGTTTAATTGCCGTAAAATCAAAAATTTGCTGCATTAATTCGGCATAATCGCTGACCGAATCAATAACATCTACCGTCATTGTCTCAATCGTGTAGCGACCAGTTGCCGCCAAATCAATTATCGTCCCATCAACATCGCTAATCCGATAGTTATCAATTGTTTTGCTGCGTTCATAAATCGCATCGGTAATTTTTTCCGGTGCCGGACCACCATTGGAAACATTATATTTTATGCCAAAATCCCCATCCGGACCACCGGGATTATGGCTGGCAGATAAAATAATTCCACCATAAGCATTGTTTTTGCGAATAACACAGCTAGCGGCAGGAGTTGATAAAATTCCATTCTGTCCAACCAAGACCCGTGCGACACCATTAGCGGCAGCCATTTTTAAAATGGTTTTAATCGCAACTTTATTGTAATAGCGACCATCACCACCCAAAACCAAGGTTTTGCCAGCTAAATCTTCTAGTGAATCAAATATCGATTGAACAAAATTTTCCAGATAGTGTGGCTGCTGAAATATTTTAACTTTTTTACGAAGTCCGGAAGTTCCGGGTTTTTGATCAGAAAACGGCGTTGTTGAAACTGAAATTATACTCATATCTCCTCACTTTTGTAGATGTATTATAAAGCAGAAATAAAAGGCGTTACTCTTGAATTATATCACTAAGTTAGCTATTCGTGCGCACCATTATAGCAATCATGGTGATTTTTTTAAATCATCCAAACCACGCGCCCACTTTAAATGCTATTTTTGCGAAATTTCCCGATAAATCTCTCTGCTTAACCACAATAAATATGATAGAATATTAGCCAATTTAATCTAACCAACGGGGATTTCAATGAACGCAAAAAAAACTCTCGCTACCAAAAGCCAGGAGACACAACCTTTATTTGGAGACTTGGACTTATATTTGTTTCACGACGGTCGCCACAGTAGCGCCTATAAATTTATGGGCGCTCATCTCTCGAAAGAAAATGGTATCAATGGTGTCCGCTTCACCACGTGGGCGCCCAATGCTACCCGAATTTGTGTAATTGGCGATTTCTGTCACTGGCAGGAAAACGAAGAAAACACCATGCAACGCGTCAGCAGTGGCGGACTATGGAGTGTATTTATACCTGCGGTGTGCGAGGGACATAAATACAAATTTGCGGTATACAATCACAATATTCATTCAATGGTTTACAAAAGTGACCCATATGCAACAGCGGCTGAATTACGTCCACACACAGCTTCGGTCGTAACCGGTAAAAATTTCCACCGTTGGGGAGATTCTAAGTGGTTAAAACAGCGTGCAGAAAGCGACCCATTAAAAAGCCCAATGAATATTTATGAACTGCACCTAGCTTCATGGAAAACCAAAGACGGCAATTTCATGAGTTATGAGGAATTAAGCGAAATCTTACCGGCATACATTAAAGACATGGGTTATACCCATATTGAATTGATGCCATTGCACGAGCATCCACTGGATAAATCTTGGGGTTATCAGTCTACCGGTTATTACGCGGCTACCAGCCGCCACGGTAACTTGGTTGGTTTAAAGAAATTGGTTGATCAATTACATCGTGCCGGAATCGGGGTAATTTTGGATTGGGTTGCCGGACACTTTGGTCAGGATGAACATGGACTAATCAATTTCGATGGCACGCCCTGCTACGAATATCAGGATTACTGGCGCGCCCACAATAAGGGCTGGGGAGCGCATAATTTTGACTTGGGTCGCAACGAAGTAAAAAGCTTTTTGATTTCCAATGCGCTATATTGGCTAAATGAATTCCATATCGACGGCTTACGGGTTGACGCGGTATCCAACATTTTATATCTAAGCTATGATCGCGAACATGGCGAGTGGCAACCAAATATTTACGGCGGCAACGAAAATATCGAAGGAACCAACTTCCTGAAACAATTCAACTACGAAGTACATGCTAGCTGTCCGGGAATTGTGACAATTGCCGAAGAATCCACCGCATGGCCCAAAATCACCACTCCTGTAGAATATGGCGGCGTGGGCTTTAATTTTAAATGGAATATGGGCTGGATGAATGATACGCTACGCTATGTACCGTTAGATCCGGTTTACCGCAAATACCACCATAATAACATCAATTTCTCAATGTTATACCACTATTCAGAACATTTTGTTCTGGCCATTTCACATGATGAAGTTGTCCATGGCAAAGGTCCGTTGATTGATAAAATGTGGGGCGACTTATGGAATAAATATGCCGGGTTACGGCTATATACAGCTTATATGATCGGTCATCCCGGTAAAAAATTGTTATTTATGGGAACTGAATTTGGACAATTCGTCGAATGGCGCGAATATGAACAACTCCAATGGCAGGTTATTGATGAATTTCATGCCCATAAAGAAACCCAAAATTATTTTAGAAAGCTTAATCACCTTTACTTAGAGCATCCCGCATTATGGGAAGGCGATTATGAACACTCCGGCTTCCAGTGGATTGATGCCGATAACGCCGAGCAAAGTATTCTATCTTTTGCGCGTTATAACCATGATCGTTCGGAAATTTTATTATTTGTGTGTAATTTTACACCAGTAGTTTATTTTGATTTTCGGCTGGGTGTGCCACAAGCGGGTCGTTATCAGGAAATCTTCAATTCCGATGCCCATGAATTTGGCGGTTCGGGACAGGTGATGGAAGGCGATATTTTTAGTCAAGAACATGGCAGTCATGGTTTTACTGACAGTATTCAGGTTAAAATTCCGCCGATGGCAACTATCGTATTAAAATTTTGTGCATAACGTTTAAGGAATAATTATCATCTATGTGGGGTCAAGACAAATTCGGTAATCTGCGTCCGATTAATGCCAATCAGCGGGTAAAATTAAACTATGAATCAAACTGTGTCCGCTTTACTTTGCAGCGGAATGAAACCTATCGTCCCGAGGGACTATTTGCAGTATATATCATTGGTGATTTTAACAACTGGCAAAAACAGGAACACTTCCGGCTAAAATTGACTATTGATCCCAATAACGGCATGGTGAAACTGATGAATCAGTTTCACTTTTCACCACCACTTCTTCCCGGAACCTATGAATACAGTTTTGTATTGGTGGATATTGAGGGTAATGAAACCATTTTATCGGATAATGGTAGCAAGTTTCAAGCCTTTAGCTTTGAGTGGTTAACCAGCAAACACAATCTGATGATCAAAACCTCGGAAGATAAGCTGACGCCGGGATTCTCGTTGGACATGATCGCCATAAAGACCCTTCACTCCAACCGGCAGGCAGTAATTCCGGTAGAGTGGTCAATAACACCGACAGATCCGGCAATTAAGATCGTTGGTAACCAAATTTTTATCGATGCTAAATATAACTCCAGTTCAACAATAATTCTCCGGGCAACTGACCCCGAAAATGGCAGCTATGCCGAACGGAGTTTGCCGGTTATCCAGAATAGTAACCGCCAGGGTAAATTGGTGCATTACATTCGCAGTGACAATCTTTATAAAGGTGATAAATTTTTATGGGATTTATGGACTTTCGAAGAAGATAATGGTTCGCAAGCAATCCAGCTGTCAGGTAACAGCGATTTTGGTGCAATTGCATTGGTACAAAACAAAAATGTAATTGTTCGCAAACAAATCTGGGATATGGGCTGGCACAATGACTGGGCAGAACAAACTGCTGCTTTTCAGCTCAGCAATGATAACGATAACTATTACATTATTCATGGTGACAACGAACTTTATACCTCACTGGAAGATGTCATCACCCGCACCAATCCGCGGGTGCTATATGCGGTAATGGATGATGCTGATCGAATCACCGCTTATTTTTCCCACGAACCATTAATTGATACCAATTTTCATGTCTATGTCAATGGTGCCAAGCAAAATAATATCTGTAGTATAGTCAAAGAAGAAAAACGGCTGGCAATTTTCACCAATTTGCCGCAAAATATTTTGCCGCATGATCTAGTAGAGATCCGTGCCAGTAATACCTTTTTGCCAGCCAAAGTAACCATGCGTGGCTTCCTCAATCGCTATGTCTATAAAGACTCCGACATGGGGGCAACTTTTATCGGTTCACTAATTTCATTGCGGGTGTGGGCACCGACAGCGAAGAAAGTTGAATTACTGCTTTATTCAACTTTTACCTGTGATGTCAAAGCACCGGAACAATGTTTCAATATGACTGCGCACACTATTTCCGGCACCTATCATGTTGAAATCAGTCGCGAATTTACCAATAAATTTTATCTTTACCGCCTATATTTTGACACGCTGGATCGCAATGGTCAATCTTATACTAAAGTAACTTATGCAGTAGATCCATATGCTAATGGAGTGGGATTAAACGGCAATCGAGGAGTTCTGGTGGATTTGGACGCCCATGAATTAATGCCGGAGGGTTGGATTGATGATGACCGTCCACCATTGGCAAACAAAGAAGATGCGGTTATTTATGAAATGCACTTACGCGATTTCACCATTGATGAATCAAGCGGAGTTAAGCCCGAATGGCGCGGCAAATTTATGGGCGCGGCACAAGACAAATTAACTCTCCGTGATCCACGCAGTGGAATCAGTGTGACTACCGGTCTTGACAGTATTGCTGAATTGGGCATTACCCATGCACATATCCTGCCGTTTTTTGATTTTTCATCGGTTGATGAGAGCCGGCTAAATGATTCGACCAACCGCAACTGGGGTTATGATCCGAAAAATTACAATGCGCCTGATGGCAGTTATTCGGTTGACCCGTATAATCCATTAACCCGGATTCGCGAAGCCCGTGCCATGGTTCACAGTTTCCATAAAAAAGGTATCCGAGTGGTGATGGACATGGTCTATAATCATATGACCGATACCCAAAATCTGGATAAGATTGTTCCGGGCTATTATTTCCGCAGCGATTATCTTGGGCGCTTAACCAATGGTTCCGGCTGTGGCAACGAATTGGCAACCGAACGCCCAATGGTTAGCAAAATGATCGTTGATTCGGTATTGCATTGGGTAAAAGACTATCATATCAGCGGACTGCGCTTTGATTTAATGGAATTAATTGATATTAATACCATGAAAACCATTGAAGCTGAAATTTTAAAACTAGACCCAAGCATACTCATCTATGGTGAACCATGGAGCGGCGGTAGTACCCCATTGGTTAATGGTACTCATCGCGGTAGCCAAAAAAACCATGAATTTGCCATCTTCAATGACTTCTTCCGAGATGCACTGCGTGGGAATAATAATCCCGGCAATGGCTTTATTAATGGTGAACAACACAACCCATTAAATGCCCGCCACGTTATGGAAGGCTTAAAAGGCTCGGTTAATGGTCTCACCACTAAACCGCGGGAAACCATTAATTATGTCGATGCCCATGATAATTACACTTTGTGGGATCATATCGAAAAAAGCCAGAATCGCATGCTGGAGCCCAGTAATTACCGCAAATACCTACCGGCGGATATCTTTGACAGCCCATTAGTTAGGCAAAACCTATTTGGCTTGGGAATTATTCTCACCGCACAAGGGATTCCATTCTTCCAAGGCGGCGCTGAAATATTGCGCACCAAACAGGGAGATCACAATAGTTATCGCAGCAGTGATGAAGTAAATGCCTTTTTCTGGCAAGATAAATTACAATTCAAGGCAGTTTTTGAATATGTTAAAGGATTGATTAAATTGCGTCGCAGTCATCCGGCATTCCGAATGAAAGATGCAGGAATGGTCAATTCGCAATTAAATATCTACCCCGCACATGGAAACGAGAAATCCGGTGTAATCATTGCTCATTACAAAAATAACGCCAACAATGACAAATGGAAAGACATTGTGGTTATTTATAATGCTACTACGATTGATAATTACGAAGTCAATAATATGTTGCCGGGTAATGATCGCGGATTTTGGTGTGTAGTGGTCAACCATGAAAAAGCCGGGATTGAAACCATTAAACAAGTCGCAATCGGACAGGTTCCACCATTAAAATCCCATTCGATAATGGTGATTCATAGCTAGAAATACATCTAAAACTGATAATAGTAAATGTAGCAGTGTAGTACTATCGCATTAATAAAACCGGCACTAAAATGCCGGTTTTATTAATTGAATAGTTAATTTATTGAGATGGCTGGGTGTGAGTGTTATAGAAGAAAAATGCCCATGTTTTCGCAGCTTCGGTTGCCGCCATATTTTCCGGGAAATGACTCAAATTCGGATAAGAATCTAATAGATATGGGTTTGGACCTTTTGCTACATTTTGCATGGTTGCGGCAAATTTATAACTATGCAGCGGCGGTACCCGGCTATCCTGCTGCCCGGTTTGAATATACATTGCCGGATAACTTTGCGCATGGATATTTTGCAATGGCGAGAACTTATACATATTATTAAATTCTTCTTGGATACTGCTAAATCCATAATCAGAATACCAACTAAAGCCGTAGGTAAACAAATTATAACGTAACAAATCCAGCACCCCTACCGCCGGAAATGCCACTTGAAATAAATCCGGCCGCTGCAACGCGACTGCGGCGGTAGTCAAGCCGCCATTAGAACGCCCGCCAAGCCCGAGCTTGCTGGCAGTGGTATAGTTATGAGCAATCAAATACTCAGCTACCGCGATAGTATCGTCATAAGTATTTTGTTTATTTAACAACCGTCCATCGTTATACCAACTAGTTCCCTGTTCGCCACCGCCACGAACCTGCGCCAGCGCATAAACCCCACCTTGTTCGAGGAAATATACTGCCCGTTTATCAAAGCTTGGCATAACCGGGCTGTCAAATCCACCATAGACATAGATGTACGCAGGATGTGTAGTGGTACTATCAAAGACCATTCCCTTCTTGTAAGCAAGAAATACCGTTACGGTTGCACCACCAGTAGAGGGAACATCAATTTTGCTCATTTCATATTGGGTCGGATCAAAAGTTGGCACCGATGCCGTGCTATATACCGACTCAGTATTATCCTGTGGATCATATTGTATATATTGATACGGCGTAACCAAATTTGAATACATAAAATTAAATTGGCTTTCACTCTGACAAGCACTCGTTGCTATTTCAACCGTCCCCAAACCCGGTAATTTGATTTGCGACTCCAAGACCCCCGTAGCAGAATATACTTCCATTTTACTCAGTCCGTGATCAATATTTTGGGTGATATATTTTCCACCGCAGCTAAAGATTTTGTCGATAATTTTATTACTACCCACCGCCGGCAAAATATTTTGCCAGTTAGAAGATTCGGGATTACTAAGGTTTACATTAATTAAACGCAGACGCTTAGCCCCCGAATTGGTTGCAACCACTGCTGTTTGGGTAGTTGATTCAATTGATTGAACGCTAAAACTATGCTGATAACCATCATCGATAAAAATTTGCGGGGTCCAGGTATTTTGAGATAAATCAACTTTGTATAAGTTATTGGTAGTATCCACCGCCGTTGAAAAATACAACGTTGATTCCTCTGAATAGAGATAATCAACACCTACTGTGATATTTGCATCACCCTGATAGACTAACTGATTTTCAGCTTTATCATTTTGACCAACATAGAAATAAGTTAGTTGATCATAATTATAGGGTGAAAGCAATGGATTAGTTACATACTGCGGCTTAACATAAAAAAATCCGCTACTCCACACATTGACATCAGGAAAGGTATTAGCGATTACCGCAATTTCTTTAGTGTTGGTAATATCAATAACATGTAAATCAGCCAAATCACCATAATTTCTGATTAGCGAATAAACTAAATAACGACCATCATCAAAGGTTGCAATATTTTTCACGGTTATCACGTCGCCGGGGTACAGTTTATTAATATCAAGAAAAACTCGACCGGCATGATTTTTGGCATCTGTAACGTAAATAATATTATCCCTGGAGACAGTTTGTAATCCTTTTCCGGGTCGATTTGAATTATTATCTACAACTTTATTTAGTTGATAAAATAATAAGCCATTTTTACCGGTCACGAAAGTTTTATTACGTTGTAAAGAGAAGTTTTTCAACGCAGTTGTCGAATCTTCGGTAAATATTTTGTCAACCTGCTCAACCACTTGCTGATAATATGGAATCTGGTCAAAATAATTTTGGGTAAAACGGTTTTGTTCATCAACCCAAGTCAAAACATTCGGAGCAGTCGTGCTTTCCAGCCATTGATATGGATCAGCTACTACCGTCCCAAAATAACTATTACTTACATTGACCGTTTCGGTTGCCGGATAATCAAAATCATTCGATGATGAATTACTACTACCACCACTACTACATGCCACCAACGTTACCGTTGCGGTTAGCAATGTGCTAATTATACTAATTTTTTTTCTCATGTGAGCAACTCCTGTAAAATATCAACATTATTTAATGAGCTAACTTAAATCAATAACGAACTACGGGCACAATCTTGACAGATTAAGCTATTCGGTCAAAACACTCATGAATAAAATCAGCAAAAACCTGCTGCGATTTTGTCGGAGTCAGCGACGGAAGAACTAAATAACAGGATATCTCTCTAAAATAAAATTCCGGCAGAATTTTAACTAATTTACCGCTACGTAATTCATCCGCGACCAAATAATCCCAGGCGGTTATCATCATTTTATGTGAACTAGCCAACTCATAAGCATTAATTAGATTATCAATATAAATTCGCGGGTGCGGAATTGAACCTTTGGTCATTTCCCCAGAACTAGTATTTACAGCTACAAAATCACTTGAATAACAACCATCAACCCCCAAAAAACCCACCGAAGAACGGGAAATAGCGTCAGCCAGTGTCTCAATCGGACCATTTTGTTCAAGATATTGTGGCGTTGCATATAACTGCACCCGAAATTTTTTTAGCGTAGTAATTTTAAAATTTTTTGATGCCGGAGCATAAAGCGTTACCGCAAGATCAAAACCATCCTGAATAACATCAATATAGCTTGAACGATAGGACAGTAGTAAATCAATCTCGGAATGCTCTTCTAAGAAATTACCCAGATATGGGGCAATAATATTTTTGGATAACAAAACCGGCAAGGCAACGCGCAGAGTTCCTTTTATGCCCAAACCAAAACTATTTCTAAGCTCAGAAATAGACTCATCAAGATAAACCTTATGATTAATAAATTTCTCATAGAGCAATTTACCGGCATTACTCAGCCGAAAATTATTGGTTGTCCGAATAATCAGCTCAACTTTAAACTCTCTTTCTAAATTTGAAATCCGTCTGCTGATGGTGGGCTGCGAAATTCCCGTAATATTTGATAATTTACTGAAGGAGCCATTCTCGACTAAGCGAACAAATAGCAAAATATCATCATACATTATAAATACCATAAAACATTAATCATTATCCCTTGCAGATTGTCACACTTAATTAAATAGCATATAATATCAGTTGCATTTTAGCATAAATTTTAATCATCATTCACAATAAACTCAAGTGCAAGACCTTCCGTTATAAAAACATGAAGAGCCTTGCAAAACACCCTTTATTTTGGGGTGATAGTTAATTACAAATAATTATTAATGGTTTATTACTGTTATTAATGGTTGCCGCTCCGGCAGGACCGTTTAATTGATACAAAAATTCCGCCGTTACACCACTAGCCGCACAACTAAAAAAATAGGTACATGCTGGCGCAGCAGCTGGATTTGTGCCACAATTAGCACCAGAGGTAGTAACAGTTATCCCTGTAGCAGAAGCAGGAGACAAGGAAAAATAAGCCTGCGGCGACACAGAACTGAAAGCTAAACCAATTCCGAGGCTGGCATTCCCTGTAATCGTACAGGAGCTATCATCATTATTACAAGAGGCCATCCCGGTTCCCAGAGGTGCACTAACATTTATAGCAGGGTTACCATTAGTGGTATAAGGACCATACGTATTTCCACTACTAGCTGAAGTACTACTTGACGAACCACTATTACAACCAGTAATCACTACCGCTGAAGTTAATAAGATTGCGAAATATTTTTTCATTCTAATTTTGTTCCTTTTAAATTAATCCAATTATTTTGTTGTATACTCTAACACCGCACCTAATGCTCTTGTTATAAATCAGCATGAAGATTCCTCCGCGATAATTTATCCTTTTAGACAAAAAATTAAAACACTCTACAAACTGACTATTAAATTATAACAATAAATTACAAATTTTGTACATAACTAAATACGTATAATACTTATTCAACACTCACCAGCCACACATGATAAATTACGACGAGCCGCTAGATGAATAAACTCGCTTAAAACATTCTTCCAAAAAGTTACCAAAGGCTAATTGAGCAGGAGTGCACTCATTCGATGGTCGTACCAAATAGCAATCAATCTCGCTAAAGCTGTAGTTTGGAAGAATTTTGACCAACTCACCTGTTTCAAGATAGTTTTTGAATAACGAATCCCAGCCCGCTGCCAACATAGTTCCAGCCTTGGCTATTTCTGCAACATGGAAAAAATTATCCACATATAAGCGCGAATTTTTTATCTTGGTTGCAATTCGGAGTCCACTATCAAGGTTTTTGACGGATAAACTATTTACCATTTGATTTTCATTTAGATAACCAATAATTGGCTGATGAAAGACTTCCTCCAGTGAGTTAATCGCTGGATTACTCGTAAAATATGTTGGACTGGCATACAACTGTACTTTGATGCTGTGTAGTAATTTGACGACATTATTAAGCGATTTTGGCATTGCGGTACTGATGGCAATGTCAAACCCTTCCTGCAATGGATCAACTACACCACAGACAAATGAAATATTCAGATTAATATTCGGGTATTCTTCCAGAAAGGTACTTAAATATGGCGTAATAACTTCCTGAGAAATTGCCGAAGGTAATGCAACTCTTAAGGTACTGTACATATCTTGAGCCTTTTGTGAAATTTCACTCAATGAATTAACCAAATATTGTTCATGGTGTTTGAATTTATTATATAGTAGCTGCCCCGATTCAGTTAAGCGAATATTATTGGTAGTTCTAACCAGTAATTCCATTCCAACTTCACCTTCCAAACCTTTAATCCGCCGGCTAATTGTTGGTTGTGAAATATTTAGCAATTTAGCTAATTTTGAAAAAGAACCCATATCAACCAATTTAATGTACAACATAATATCATCAAACATTGT
>CAZATM010000025.1:0-4234 GCA_964488065.1 uncultured Neisseria sp. | reverse complement strand
TTACTCACCCGTTCGCCGCTCGCCACCAACCCGAAGGTCGTGCTGCCGCTCGACTTGCATGTGTAAAGCACGCCGCCAGCGTTCAATCTGAGCCAGGATCAAACTCTTTCGTTTTAATCCGTGACTTTTTGAGTCTGATTCTCTTACACAGAGAATCTTAGTGGCTTACGCCACTTCGCTAGACGTCGATAAAAATATATTTCTATATCTTATCTATCAATTTCTCAATATCGGTTTCCCGTTCGACTTCTAACTAATTTATCGTATTTCTCTTCCGATTATTAGCCAGATGCCTCACATTTATTGATTGTTTTTTATTGTTAAAGATCTGTTTTACTACCGTTTCCAAACTATGCGTTTCTTTGCGGCAGGTCGTTATTATGTAACAACTCACCCTATCCTGTCAAATCTTTTATGAAATATTTGTTATATTCTTACCGCATCACCAGCGACAAACCCTCTTAATTCTGGCGCAATTCAAGTAGTTAACCACAAATGTTTTAATTTGCAGAATATTGTAATTTTTGCAAAATTCGCTGGTGCATTACGTTTTGAATATTGTCCCAAGTAACATCGGTTATTGCAAAAACCAATGAATCACGTACTCTGCCTGAAAAGGTTACCGCATGGCGATGCAATGTCCCCTCATAGACAAAACCTAGTTTAAGCATTGCATGTCGAGATTTCTCATTAAGCGCATCACATTTCAATTGCACGCGATTAAAACCCAGCTTCTCAATCAGGGTTGTGATTAGCAATTTCTTGGCAATTGCATTGTAGGCAGTCCCCTGATAATTACTATCCAACCATGAAGAACCGATTTCAACCCGTTTGTGCCGAAAGCTGATATCATACAGCGAGGAGGTACCAATGATATTGCCAGTTAGATTATCGATAATTACCAACATGACTAAATCACCATGTTCAAACTCATCAATTTTCTCTTTGACAAATTCCTGACAGTTTTTATAAGCAGTAAAAAACCACATGAAAAATTCCTGCTTGAAGATAGCATTTAATCCAGCAAAATCACTTTCACGATAGCGGCGAATCGTTACGTATTCGTTTGCTACTTCCAGATGAGTTAAATCATAAAAATTAGCCATAATTATCTCTCTTTAGCTCTTAATAATATTTTAAGTGTCAGATAACCAATCAATGAAGAAAATCCATACATAAACACTACCGCACAGGCAGCCCCGACAATTGAATATTTTAACACCATGAAATAGGTAATACCAATATTTGTTGATAAAATTACCGCCGTCAAATAAAAACTGAGTTTAGCCTTACCTAGTGCCGCAATAATATTGCCATTTACAGTACGGAAAGTTGCGATAATCCAGTAACCAAAACTGATAATCTGAAATGGCAACACACTTTGGTTATAGCCATGCCCAAAAATTAGATTGATCAACGGCTGCGCCAGAATAATCAGTAATAGACTGACCGTTCCGCTAAAAAGAAACATTCTTAAACTTACCCAGCGCGCCAAAGCGCGAATCTTTGCCGGATTATCGGCATTTTTGGCAAATTCCGGATAATAATAATTAACCGCAATATTGGGGATAAAATTTATCGCAAAAGGAATGATTGTTGCCACCCGGTAAATCGCAATCAATTGTGAATCTTTGACTACATAGCCAATGATAATAATATCCAGCACAAATAGCAGCCCCGAGAAGGCATTTGAGAGGGTGGTAAAAAAAGAATAGCTGATAAATTCGCGGATTTTGATTGCCGGATAACTAAAAGTAGTAAAGAGTTTCGGCAACTTAAATTTCCATGCCGAAAATAACAGCATTATACCGTAACCCAAATAGGTAAAATAAATCAGACCATATAATTTGAATGCGACTATTCCGATAACATTTACCAGCAACAACAGAGCATTATTGAGAATCGAAAATTCGGCTTGGAGTTTATTTTGTCCGGTAGCACGAAAAAAAGATTGAAAAATATCGATATACAGCCGACCAACCGGGAATAATGCCATTGCCAATAAAATTGGGCGGGCGGCAGGCAGCGGTAATGGCATCAATAAGGCATAGCCGACAATGCACACCCCGATGGCTAGATTAAAGACCATTCCACCATGGAAGGCAAAACGCAGGTAATTTAACTGTTCGCTGGGATTTTTGGCGCGACTGACATATTGCAGCACTCCGCTGGCGGCGCCAAAGCCATTGACCAATAAAAACAGTGAAATTATGTTAAATGCAAAAGTATAAAGCCCGAAGTCAGATTTACCCAGCAAACGGACGTAAATTACCGAACCGCTAAAGGCAATAAAATAGGAGAAGATATTTGCCAGCAGCACGATAAAAAATTCACTTTTGAATTTGGCTACCAGCGCATGAATATTCATTGGTATAAGGCAAAAAAACGTTGTAGATTAGTGCTCGCGGTAGCTTTCTTTTGAATTAAGGCATAATTGAACGCATATAATTGTTGATATGCCGTTAAATCGGCAGCCAATTTAAGTGCCAAACCAAGCGTGGCGGTCATTAATTCAGGATTGGTTACCACCAAGCCATTAACTTGATCTAAAATCCACTCCAGATTCGCCGGCAAACACGATACCAACGGAATACAGCCATACGCCATTGCTTCCAGTAAGCTCGAAGCGGTGCCGTCGCTTTCGGGAATTGAAATAAATATTTGAGCTTTCTGATACCAAGTTACCAGTTCATCGTAACTGATCATACCGGTAAAAGTAATGCGCTTAATCACCCCTAAGTCGGTAGCTAACTGGTGTAATTTGGGGCTAAGTTCACCACCAGCCGCAATCACCAGGCGATATTCTGCATCAATCTGTCCCTGCTGAACCATTGCAGCAAAGGCACGAATAATCCGGTCAATTCGATATAATGGTTTATGGAGCCGATTGGATAAAATTATTTTTTCTTTGCCTGCCAAATCGACCGGCTTTGGAATCTGGGTCAAGCCAAAATTAATGGTTTCGATTGGTTTTGGCGTATGCGCCAATAACAGCAGGGCTTTGCCGCTGGCATAGAGCGAATCGGTGGTAATAATATCGGCGTGCTGCAAATTATAGCTAACCATTTTATGCATTAATTTGCTTTTATGCGGCAAGACCAAAATATCGGAACCCCAGCAAGTCACAATGGTTTTGGGACGCGAATGAATCCGGGCAAGCGCTCGCAAACTATGCCAGGCATAACTATTGGCCTGATGGATATGAACAACCTCGGCGGCCAGCGACTGAATAAACTGGCGGATGGTTGCTGCCGCATTGAGATTAGTCAATTTGAAATTCAATGTCAATTGTGGAATCGCCGCAAATTCCTTTAAGCGATGATTAGTGACAATCCCGACCAGTTCAACGCTAGCTTCATTCACCAATGCCGTCAAATAGCGCCGGCTATGAATTGAATCGGAAGCAACCACAATTATCCGTTTAATCACAAGTGCTCCGTTAGTAACTCATAATTATACTGACTTCAGCATTAACCACATCATTGCCGGCTGCAACCTCAGTCGCGGGAGCTTTGTCGTTGGCGCTAGTACTCATCGCAGCAAACTTTGCCACCGGATATGGTGAATGCGCCGAGTTTTGAATAAATATTTGTTTTACCGTGCCGCTCTTGATATTCAACGCACTCAGTGCAGCTTCGGCTTTAGCCTTGGCATCCTGAGTAGCTAATTTAATCGCCGCCAAACTAGCACTTTCGCGAGCTTTATCGCTGGCACTAAATACCGGAGAACCGATATTGTCAGCACCACTATCAATTGCTTTGTCAATTACGCTACCAACTTGATTGATGTTGCTGGTTACAGTTAAGGAATAATTGGCGGTATAACCGGTTATTTTGCTGGTATTATCTTTGTACGACCACACCGGATTTACCGCAATCACTGTCGTGGCAATACTTAGTGGTTGTAATTGGCGAATTGCGCTAACCAATTTATCCGCCTTACGGCGCACACTTTCCTGTGCATCTTTGGGATCGGAATCGGTACTACTAACACCAAGGACCACTACGCCTTGAGTCTGAGGTAAATTAACCGCAGCTTTTCCGGTAGCGGTAATCGTTTTATCATTGATACTACCAGTCGCTGGTAGCGTTGTTGCGGATACCAACGCTGGAAATCCGGCTAAACCAGCCAACAGTGAAATCACTAATCCATTTGACTTAATTTTCATAGCTACCACCTTTGAAAAATATAAGAACTTGTTTACTCTAAGATTGATTGATTAATTTGGCAACCG
>CAZATM010000024.1:0-3424 GCA_964488065.1 uncultured Neisseria sp. | reverse complement strand
GCTTTGACCCATTGAAGCATAACCTGCTAACCATACGTCATTTTTAGTTTGCACTGTTCCACCAATACCCCAGTTATTGAAGTTTTTGGCATTGTTATAAGTTGGCGCAACTAAGTCGTAAGATGCGTACAAGTTATTATTAAAATCTTGGAATGAATCTGCAAACGCAACAGCTGAACTAGTAGCTAAAACGGCAATTAGTAATTTTTTCATGAAAAACTCCCTTTTTGTAGAAAAAAATTAGAATGTATTATATTTGAACTTAATTTATTTGAACACCATTAATAACCCAGTGTTCTGCTAAGGAGTTATTTTAAATGATTTTCAGGCTTAGTTTGTCTCCGTTTGGAGACAAAACCACAATTACAACTAAACTAATGAAGCCAGAATTCAGCATCAACCAATCACATTATTACCAACTTAACCATTTCATATCAATATATTAATCAACAAAAATAGCTATAAAGCCAACATACAAAAAGGAATCCACCTCCAGAAAAACCTCAGATTTTTTTTAATTTTCGTGTTGCTTTTACACAACACTTACACAATTTAAAATCCGGATTTTTTTGCAACCCAATGGTAAATCGCACCCAAAAAATAGACTAAACATAAAAGCATGGTAATACAAAAACTCGCCGGCAAATTAAATTGATAAGATAAATACAATGCTGCAACCACTGCCAGATTGGCAACAATGACACTAATTCCAATCACCCCTTTCATGCTCTCGCCCCACTGCATTCCCACTGCACCGGGAATAATCAGTAGCACGAACACCAATAAGACCCCAACTACCTGACAGGCCATGGTGACAGTTATTGCCAGAATTGCAAAAAACACCACCGACAACAGCCGTAATGACAGATTTTTGGCAGCAGCCACCACTGGATCAATCGAAGAAAAGATTAATGGGCGGCTGATAACAATCAAGACCGCAAGGACTAGTACCGAAAGCCCGAGCATTTGCCACAACTGGCTGTGTGATACCGCAAAGATATTGCCAAATAAAATACTCATCACGCTGCCGGCATAATTATTCTGAAATAAAAACAAAAAATATGCCCCCAAGCCGAGGACAAAAGTCAAAACCACCCCCACCGCCAGATCATTTTTACGAACTTTATCGCCCATAAAGCCCATCACCATTGCCGCGATGACATTAAATAGCAGTTGCCCGAGCATCATTGGTATTCCCAACAAAGCAGCACCGGCAGCACCCGTTAAACTCATATGCCCCAAGGCATGTGCTGCAAATCCGGTACGGCGGAGTATTACAAAAACACTGACCAAAGCACAAACCGTTGCCGCCATTAATCCGGCAAACAGCGCATTTAACATAAAATCATATGCCCACATAGCTATCCTCTTTCACACAGGAAATGGTTTCGCAGTAATGAACGCCATCACTACGAAAATGAATAAACCCATCCAAATGCTCGGCGATTTCATGCATATCATGGGCAATAATCAACAGACCAACTTTTTCATGGCGATGAATTTGCTGCAGGGAATAGATAAATTGCTGCTTGGCCGCCGGATCAAGATCCGCCAGCGGTTCGTCCAATAATAACATCCGCGGTTGATTTACCAAAGCTTGCGCTAAAAAAATCCGTTTTTTCTGCCCGCCGGATAAAGTATTAAACGGTTGATGGGCATACTCAGTTGCCCCCACCAGTTCAATCAATTGATTTACCCGGGTTTTCAATTTATGCGAAGTAAAAAAACAGCCATAATGCCAACCGTTATAACTGCTGACAATCAGACTAAAGCCGCTCATTCGTTCCGCCAGATTAATTTCCCGTTCCTGCGGAATATAGGAAATTTGGCGATTTACTGCACCCGGTGCCTGCCCCAGCACCTTTAATTCACCGCTAAAAGACTTGCGCAAACCCAAGACAGTTTTTAAAAACGTCGATTTACCGATACCATTTTTACCAATAATCCCAATCCACTGGTCATCAGCAATCGCCAAATTAATTGGTGCGGTTAGTGCACGGTTATAGCCTAACACCAAATTTTTGCATTCCAGTAACATCATTTCCCCTGTAAGGCAGTAGCCGTAGCGTTGATTTCGCTAGTTAACCAGCGATTAATTGTCGTATCTTTGGGCATGGTTTCACTCACTCCCACCACCTTTACCCCGTTCTGGCGCGCTAATTTCTGCATATTGCTAGTCAGCGAATCGGTTACCTGATTGTTATAAAACATGACTTTAACCTGCTTATTGGTTAATAAGCTCTGATAGTTAGCAACCATTTTAGGAGTTGGCTCGCTGTCATTCATAATTTTCCACTGAAAATCTTCGCCTTTCATATTTAACCCAAGTGCCTGCGCCATATAGCCAAAGACCGGTTCAGTGGCAGTAACACTGGTTCCTTGATAGTGTTGTTTAACAGTAGCAATTTGCTTTGCTACCTGTTGATTGTCGGCAAGAAAGCTCGCCAGATTTTTTTGGACTATTGCCTTACTCGCCGGTTCCAATTGGGCAATTTTATCCGCTAACACTTTTGCCAAAATTGGAAAAGTTGCCGGTTGATACCAGATATGCGGGTTCGCGCCGGGTTTAATTTTCATGAGATCGGCAACATTAATTATTATCACTTGATTTTTGTTGACCGTGGTTAACATCTGCTCCATCCACGTATCATAATCTGCTCCATTATATATAATAATCTGCGCTTGTGCCAATGACTGACTGGTCTTGGGTGAAGTGGCAAATAAATGCGGGTCGGCATCGGGATTACTAATGATGCTCGTCACCGCAACATTATTGCCACCAATCTCATGCGCCAATTCACCATAAAAATTTTCTGCGGCGACAATTTTTACCGGTGCCGCCAAGGCGCTTAATGAAAAACCGAGGCCGCCAATAACTAATAACATTTTTTTCATAACAAAATATCCTACAAAAATTTTAGAGCACCAGCTCGACAAAGTGTTACATTGTAACATTCATTATCATCGCTGTCAAAATTTTTAGCTACTTACACAACCTCATCCGCCAAATCTTCCGCACAAACAATAATCGTCGGGATTATCAGCCATTTTTAATAATCAACCGTAGTCATAGAGCTTGTTTACCAACTCCCAATGAGCTGCAAAATATGAACAAATGGTTAAAAACTTATTAAATCCTCGTTAAACAGAATAACTATTCGCCACGGATTTAATAATTTTTTATTTCATTTATCATGATTTCTCGCTGATATTATTGCTAGATGAAAGAAAATAAAAAAAGCTGACTAAAACTTCAAAATAAGGTAATTTATCGAATTTTCGACCAAGAAAAGATAGATAATGCCTAAAATGAAGATTGATCAGGTAAGTGGTATTTTAAACCAAGAGTTGGGCGTGCATGGGAATAATTGCAAAACAGTAATAGATTTCACACTGGCTTTGCATAGATCTCGAACGGTTAATT
>CAZATM010000023.1:0-4898 GCA_964488065.1 uncultured Neisseria sp. | reverse complement strand
CGGAAAAATTCCGTCAGCAAGCAACGATGCCCAATGTTAAATTAATTGAAATCAAGTTATCGCAGGGTGCTAAACCGGCGCATGGCGGGATGTTGCCCAAAGAAAAAATTACTCCAGAAATCGCGCGGATTCGCGGTGTTGGAATGGATAAGGACGTGATCTCTCCGCCGACGCATAAAGCGTTTTCGACGCCGGAAGGCTTGTGTAATTTTATTGGCCAATTACGCGAATTATCGGATGGCAAACCGGTTGGTTTTAAACTCTGTATCGGTAAAAAAACTGAATTTTTTGCAATTTGTAAGGCAATGCTCAAGACCGGAATTTATCCGGATTTTATTGTCGTTGATGGCATGGAGGGTGGAACCGGAGCGGCGCCCTCGGAATTTGTCAATTCGATCGGGATGCCGTTGCAGGAGGCGCTGGTGTTTGTCCATAATGCATTGGTTGGTTGCGGCATCCGGAAAAAAATCCGTATAATTGCCAGTGGTAAAAATGCCACCGGTTTTGATATGGTGCGGATGATTGCGTTGGGCGCGGATATTATCAATTCGGCACGGGCGATGATGTTAGCGTTGGGATGCATTCAATCCAAGCAATGCGGCAACAATACCTGTCCGGTTGGTGTGGCAACTCAAAATCCGCGATTATATAAGCAATTGGATATTGCCGATAAATCCGAGCGGGTTTATAACTATCATAAAGCTACGGTTAAAAATTTTACCGAGTTGGTTGGTGCTATGGGGCTGGAAAACCCTAGCGATATTTTGCCATCCAGTGTGATGCGGCGGATTAGCGATCATGAAGTACGTTATTTTGATGAAATTTATGAATTTGTCAAACCTAATTGTTTACTCGAACCAGCCACAGTACCCAAACAATATCAGCGGTTTTGGGAAGCCGCGACACCGGATACGTTCTCTTTTGTTCATTAACGTTAGCTAGTTTTGACATGACCTCACATCATTTGTGAGGTTTTTTTGTAACTCTAGCATTATCCATTTTAGCAGTGGCGTTTGTTGATTGTTGGTATTATCACTTATTGTTTGGCATTGCAAAATACTTGGTTTGAAGTATTTGGGGATCGATAGCGGTATTATCGCTAAGCCAACCGAATGAAAAATACACATCATTAACTTTTTGCAGCCGTGGAAAATTCCGGGCATTATTATCTAGCACAGTTGAGCGTTGTAAAAGTGTTGCGTAATGTTTTATTTGTTTAAAGACCGCCGCAGGTGAAGACTCATTGAAAACTTGTTCCAGCGACTTATTCAGCGACAGCTGAAGATCAAGGTTAGAGAATAAAATATTTATTTTGGAGGGAGTTTCTCCTAGGTTCCATGGTTTCATGTAGCGAATCCCCGAGGGGTAAAAGCCAATGGTATACTTGGTAATGATGTTATAGTCCTGATTAACCTGATCGCTAAGCGGTATTACTGCCGGTTTGACATTTTTTATAGTCAGCCAGAATTGCGGCTCCGGGAGATAACCGCGTTGATAATCAAGATAAGCGTAATATGGATAAATCAATATATTAGCACCTATTCGTGGTAGAAATTGGATTTCTTCAATCGGTGATATTGATGATTCATCATTGTCAAGAAGATTTTTGCTAATCAACTTAAACTGGTGGCTAAAATCTGGACGCAATGCCACTTGAGTGTAGGGTGAAATTTTTGCTGTGGCGAGCGCGGGAGAATATGATGTTTGCTCTTGGACAACCGTACAACCAAGGCAACTGTTAAAAATGAGAATAGCAATCAATTTACGATAGCCGATAGTCATGTAAATTTCCCCAGTCTAATTATTGTTGTTACGTACATGTCTACATTTTAGCACTTAAATTTTGATGCTGGGCAGTGCAAAAAAATTTTATTTATTTAAAGATATGAGGGGCGAATCAACAAAAAATAAAGCTCATATAATCATGAGCTTTATTTTTTACATCGAAGATGAAAATATTAATGACTGATCTTCTATACAATATAATGCCAGTTAATATGTCAATTGCCACAAGTCATTAAGCAAACCAGTCTGGGTCGCAGTATTTCCGTAACCGCCAAATATGACTACCGTACCATTATTCTGAACCCAACCAACGCTGTCGCGCCGTGCCCCTGGTTGATTGCTACTCGCAAGAACACCTACAGAGCCATAGTTGCCAAAGGCGTTGCTTTCGATATTTCCGCCAGCCCATGTCCATTGATTAGTTGCCGGATTAAAACTCCATAAATCATTGAGAAGACCCTTGGTGCTATTGCCATATCCATCGCCAGCCAACATCCAGAAAGCGCCGGTATTGCCATCAGTCCACGCCAGCGGAATGCGATGCTCACGGGCACCAGGAATTGAATTAGGTGAGGCAGTCCCCAATTGACCATAAATTCCGTATTTGTTGGTCATGTTTGAACCGCTCATCCATGTCCAGCGATCACTAACTGGGTCGTATTTCCATAAGTCATTGAGATCACCAATTGGCGAACCAATACCATCACGACCGTTGCCGCCAAACAGCCAGATATTACCGGATTCATCAAGCCAGCCCACCGAATCAAGCCGCGCCCCCGGAGCATTCAGCGGATTGGAAACTTGCTGTACCCCATAGATTCCGTAGCTATCAAGCGTACTTTCGCCACTTATCCATGTCCATTGATTGTTATTTGAATCATATTTCCACAAATCATTATAATCATTTAAGGTTGAAATACTGTCTGAACCGCCAAAGAGCCATAAATTGCCGCTGCCATCACTCCAGCCAACTGATCCCAAGCGTCCACCGGGAGTATTCAAGTTATTGGCAATTTTTTTGTTTCCATAAACCCCGGGGGCATCAATAATATCTGCACCATTGACCCATGTCCATTCTCCATTGGCAATATTGTACTTCCACAAATCATTCAAGCTACCCGGTAGAGAGACTGCATCACGGGCATAGCCGTAGCCGCCAAAAAGCCATAAGTTGCCACTATTATCTTTCCAGCTAACCGCACCAATCCGTCCACCCGGATGATTTGTTGGTGCAGTAATACCCTGCGTCCCATAGTTGCCCGATTCATTGACTGTTTGTTGCGTGCCGACTAATTGCCAGATTTTGGTTTGCGGATCATATTTCCACAAATCATTTAAAAAGCCGCTTTCCGAATTACCAACATAACCATAGCCGCCAAAGAGCCACAGGTTGCCGGAATCATCACTCCAGCTAACGGCCAAATCCCGGGCACCGGGAATGGCGCTTGCGCTTTGATAATTGGCACTGCTATTGATTTGATTGCTGCCGCCAATCCATGTCCAGCCGCTAGTTGGTGATGAACTACTGCTGCTTCCCGAATTACAGGCAATGATTCCGGCAGCGGTAGCTAGCAAGATGAGTAGATTATTGATTTTTTTCATGTGGTTACCTTTAGTAAGTGGTTGGAATTGTTGCTACATAACCATAATCCATGGTTGGTGTACCGGCTTGATATAAGCCCAGAATGTAGTTTTTGTAAATTGTATTGGCTGATGTCCAGGTTGAGCCGGGGAAATAATCAAATCCAATCCAAGTGGCAGTAGCAAAACTACCATCTGGATTGCGGCTAATATGGGCAAAAGTTGGCGTAGTTTTACCGCCACCCGCTAGATAGCTCCAATCGCCAGCTAAATTATAACCACCGCTGCCATCGCCAGTAATTCCTTCAAAATGTGTTCCTGCCGTTGATTCCGGCAAATTGTTATAAGTTAATGAAGTAAAGTTAGTAAGAACATTAGGATTGGTTGAATTCCAGTCGGCAATGAAACCGGTATAAGCGCCGCTTTCATTAACAGTACTATAGCCTCCAGCGATCGTGTAGCTGGTTCCACCATTATACCAAATCCCATAGGCGGTAATGCTGGCTGAATCACCAGGTTTGGTTAGTTGATAATAGGTATCTGTCGCTATATTGTAAAGAAAAGCTTTTCCCGTTAATAAATGGGTATCATAGTTTCCAACTACCATACCACCCATTGAGCTATGTCCCAGAGTGTTGACAACATAATCATTAGGATCACTAACTAAGCTGGCTGGGTAAAGAGTTTTATAGCCCGCGGTTGTAGAACCGTCCGGCGCGCCGACATACAGCAGACCTTGTTGGGCAACTGGACCGGATTCCAAGGTAGTATAGCTGCCGACCACCACCACATTTTGCCCGCTGTTATCCGGACCATAGAGTGAGGTGCTGGTTACTGTCCGTCCCGGCGCTGATGGGAAATTAAATTGATTACATATTCCTCCGCCGGTAACTGGTCCCTGATAAAGAAATGCATGGTTCCCGCCGTATTGAACGTATACCCCAGTCACATAAACCTGTGCTGGATTACTTTCAACTTCGCGGACACCGGAGACGCCGGGAAATGAAACATTGGTAGTATCTGGACAATAGAATTTGGTATAGCTAACTGCGGGAGCTGAGCTTCCAGAACTGCTGCCGCTATTACAGGCGGTGAGCAATCCCACTAATAATAATGGCAGGATCAATTTAGCAGACTGGTGGTGATTTTTATTCATGATGGTTCCTTGAGGTTGATTAATACTAAATTCTAAGTGATTTAGTCAGGTATTGTTTATCCAAAATGGATAAAATCTTCAATCCAACCGTAGGGATATTTAAGGTTGCTGGTGCAATTATCTGATATATATCAATATAAATTTAAGCGTGGGTTTTTGCAATGATAAAGTAAATAGCAATTACTGTAGCATTTAAGCCAAATTATTTTAAGATGGCAGACGTTCGGGATATTAGTTATTGATCTTACTACATGACAGAAATTAATTTCTTGCATTTCACTTCCATTGGTAAGTAACTAATACACAATGAAATAAGCTTAATTGCATCGTATAAATTATTGTTTAGTTTTTGTATTAATAAATCATAACCATATCT
>CAZATM010000022.1:0-36635 GCA_964488065.1 uncultured Neisseria sp. | reverse complement strand
GCTTTGACCCATTGAAGCATAACCTGCTAACCATACGTCATTTTTAGTTTGCACTGTTCCACCAATACCCCAGTTATTGAAGTTTTTGGCATTGTTATAAGTTGGCGCAACTAAGTCGTAAGATGCGTACAAGTTATTATTGAAATCTTGGAATGAATCTGCAAATGCAACCGTTGAGCTAGTAGCTAAAACCGCAATTAGTAATTTTTTCATGAAAAACTCCCTTTTTTAGAAAATAATCAAAATGTTATTTAAACTTAATTTATTTAAGACACAACAAATTTGGTGTCTTGCTAAGGAGTTATTTTAGGGTAGAAAGTTGAAAAAGGTTGTCCACGTTTGTGGACAAACCCCCACTAAATGCAGCGTTATCGGATAAAATTTTGCCGTACACAGAGCCAATCCAACGATCACCCGCGAATGTAGGTTATAATTTTACTTATACAATACAGCATATTATAAAACAATACACTTTACCACACTACAGCAAGTGCTAAATGAGTATAAATAATTGTTACTTACGAAAAATTTTCATTCTACTGTTGTTTTTTTGCACTTTCAGCCTTTTCACAAAGGTAATAAATTTCATTTTCAATTAAAATTATATGCTATTTTACACTGAATAAGCGTTCAATTAACCAACGGTACTTCAATTAATAACAATTTTGCGGATTTTGTTACTGCAAAATTAATTTGTTTGACATCAGAAATTAGAATTGCATCGCGGTTTTCCAAGGTTGTACCGTCAGCAAGAGTGATTTCACCGGCAACAACCATTAGAAAAACACCATTAGCAGAATTAGTCAAATCATAGCGAGCCGCCGCAGATTGATCAAAATCTGCCATAGCAATCAGTGCATCCTGATTGATCGTCAATGACTGCTCACGCCCATCGGCTGTTACTAAATAATGCCAACGATTTTTATGTTCAAGAATATCAATAAACGATTTTTGCTCATAACGCGGAGAGATATTCCGGAGTTTCGGATGAATCCAAATCTGAAACAGGTTTAATTCTTCAGTCGCGGAAGGATTGGCCTCGCTATGTACAATACCACTACCGGCACTCATGACCTGAATTTCACCCGCGCTAATTTGTTGATGATGATTTAAACTATCTTGATGCTCGATAGTACCCTTTAATACTACCGTGATGATTTCCATATTATCATGCGGATGCAGCGGAAAACCTGCTTGCGGCTTAACAAAATCATCATTGACTACGCGCAATGCTCCAAACCCCATCCGATTGCGATCGAAGTACTCGCCAAAACTAAAAGTATGATAGGCATTCAACCAACCAAAATTAATATTCCCGCGGCTGTTAGCACGGATAACTGTTGTTTTCATCTTAATCCCTTTAATAAATAAAAAATGACGTCATTGACAATGAACCATAAATAAGCTGTTGATTAAAAAACTTAACTGCCGTTGGGTTTACTCCGCCGGCACCAATCGCATACAATAATGGCAAAAAATGATCCTCGTGGGGAACTGCCAGATTGGCATTGGACAACTTTTGATAATTGCACAACTCCTGCTGCCGATTGGCTGAAATTAATCCAACAATTTCGTGATCAAAATCGTGCGCCCATGCAAAGCCGCCTGCCGACATTTGCCAATTAAGTGACGCTAAATTATGTACAATATTACCGCTAGCCATTATCAAAATTCTTTGTGAGCGTAGAAATTGCAACTGCCGTCCCAATTCAAGATGCCACTGTGGCGATTGTTTGGAATTAAGGCTTAACTGTATGACAGGGATATTTGCCTGCGGATAGAGGTGGCATAGGATACTCCAAATTCCATGATCCAAACCCCAGCTATCATCGGCAATTATTGGGCAATAACCAGCCAAATCAGCAACAATTTGCTGTGCCAACTGCGGATGACCAGCTGCCGGATAATCACATGCAAATAATTGTGGCGGAAAACCATAAAAATCATGAATAGTTTTTTGCCGTCGTCCACTGGTAATCCGGGTCTCATTCGTGTACCAATGGGCGGAAATTGCCAAAATTGCAGCCGGTTGCGGAAAGCTTTTAGCAACATCGCACCAAGTCTGCGTAAATGAGTTATTTTCTAATGCATTCATTGGCGAACCATGACCGATGAATAAAACCGGCATATCCATGATAATAAATCCTCCGAGACTGTCAAAAATACAAAACTACACCGCTGCAACTTTACGCAAATTATTCCGCGTAAAATAGAACGCTAATTGTAGCTGTCAATTAGCGTGCCATTGAAGTTAAATCAAGCAAGGTTCTTCCAAACTCGACTGCGGGCTTGCGAAACTCGTCAATTGAAACGTAAAACCTGTTGGGCGATTTGTTCACCCAAACAACTGGCGGTATCTAAATCTCCTTGCGGTGGCACTACATCGGCGCCCAAATCAGAATCCGATTGAGCATAAGCGCCCAAAAATGCCCCCATCCGATTCAAATCATTACGCTGAGATTGAGATGAATTTGCCGGCAACAGGTTTAACGGTACCCACAACATCCCGTGCTGAGCAGCAAAGGTAACCAGCTGAAACATTGCGGTTTGTTTATCGCCATTCAAACTCGCCGAATTAACAAAACCGCCAGCAAGTTTATTTGCCCAGCCACGACCATACCAAATTTTGGAACTGGCTTCCATGAATTTTTTGAATTCGGCAGACAAGCTTCCCATATAGGTTGGTGCACCAAAAATAATTGCATCCGCCGCATTTAAATCATCCCACGATTGTTCAACCTCGCTCACTGAGATTAATTTAGCCGTTACACCGCTAACTTTAGTTACTCCAGCATAAACCGCTTGAGCTTGTTTAGCTGTATGACCATAACCGCTGTGAAATAATATTACTACTGATTTCATGTTTTTCTCCCGATTAGATAAAGTTAAAGATAGAGCGATTCTAGCATGTGCCACACTAAAAACCAAGCTGGAAGAACCACAAAAACCACCTATTTAGCCCTGTCATGATAAAATATATCCATAATGAATATATTTTGAGCACATTAGATGACCCCAAAAACACTAAAACCACAGCAATTTGCTCAACTAATCGGCAAATCAGTTATCACGCTTCAGCGCTGGGATCGCGAGGGTAAGCTGGTTGCACAACGAACTGTCACCAACCGCCGCTATTATACTTATCAACAATATCTGGAATATCTGGGATTATCCGGCAGTCACAATGGCAAAATCATCGCTTATTGCCGGAGTTCCTGTGCCAGTAATTCCGATGATTTAGAGCTACAAAAACAGCATATTGCTGAATATGCACAACAACAGGGATTAACCATCAGTGAATGGCTTACCGACTATAATAGCAGCCTTAATTATCAGCGTGAACAATTTAACCGCTTGCTGGAAATGGTTGAACAGGGGCAAATTCAGGTATTGATTCTGGCACATAAAGATCGCTTGGTGCGTTTTGGCTATGAATGGTTTGAAGCATTCTGTCACCGCCATGGCACCGAAATAAAACTGGTCTGTCAAAGCCAGTTTACCCCAGACAAAGAAGAATTACTGAATGAATTGAAACTGATTATCAATCTGTTTAGCGGCAAAGTTGCCGAATTGGCGCAGCATAAAGAGTTATTACTGCAGGCATTGGAAAAATTAGATAGAAATACTTAATAAGCACAGAAAAACACTCACTTGTCTCATTATTTGGAGATAAAACCAATTGCCTTATCTCCAATAGCACTATAACTTCAATAGAATTTAACTACTCATCCCGGAATATTTCAGCAACGCCTCAATTTGCGGTTCACGTCCCATAAAGCTAACAAAGTTATCCATCATCGGACGAACGCCGCCCTGACTGAGAATGGTTGCTTCAAAGCGCTGCCCCAAAGCGGTCAGTTCACTAAAATCAGCGCCGTCAAATATGCTGAAAGTATCACACGCCAATACTTCCGCCCATTTATAACTATAATAGCCTGCCGCATAGCCACCGGCAAAAATATGCGAAAAGCTATTGGCAAAACGATTGTAAGATGGCGGGTTGATCACCGCAATCTGTGAGCGCACTTGCTCCAGCAATTCAAGATAACTGCCCTGCTCAACATCAAAATCACTATGCAAGCGCAAGTCAAAAATCGCAAACTCAAGCTGGCGCAACATCTGTAATCCCGATTGATAATAGCGAGACGCCAAAACCTTGGTGAAAAACTCTACCGGCAATACTTCGCCGCTATCAACATGGGCGGTAATAGTTTTGATAATCTGATAATCCCAGGCAAAATTCTCCATAAACTGAGACGGTAACTCGACGGCATCCCATTCCACCCCGTTAATTCCGGAAATTGCCGAATTATTAATGGTCGTCAATAAATGATGGAGTCCATGTCCCATCTCATGGAATAAGGTTTGCACATCATCAAAAGTTAATAAGCTCGGTTTATCACCCACCGGTTTGCTGAAATTGCAAATAATATAGGCAACCGGCAACCGGTGTTGATTATTATCAAAATAACGATCTTGCGCCGAATTCATCCACGCCCCCGGTTGTTTGCCATCGCGGGCAAACAAGTCAAAATAAATATGTCCAATTACTTTACCGGCACGACTCAAATCATAACCGCTGACATCCGGATGCCAGCCCGACATCTGTGGATTGGGAATAAATTCAAGATTATATAACTGGCGAATCAGCGCAAATAATCCGCTAAACACTTGCGGCTGCGGGAAATATTGTTTCAAGGCTACCGATGAATAGCTGTATTTTTGCTCCTGCAGTTTTTCGCTATAATACGGAATATCCCAAGCTTCAAGTGTAGTAATACCGTCTAACTTATGGGCAAAACTCTGTAATTCCTGCAAATCTTTTTCAGCAAAAGCGCGGGATTTGCTTGCTAATTGGTAGAGAAAATCCAAAACCTGTGCCGGAGTATCGGCCATTTTATTAAACAGCGATAATTCGGCATAATTGGCAAAATTGAGGAGCTGCGCCTTTTGCTGGCGCAAGCGTAATATCTGCTTAATCAATTGACTGTTATCAAATTTGCCGGCCTGACTCAGCTCACTGGCGCGGGTTACGTAGGCATGATAAAGTTCTTCGCGCAATTGCCGATTGCTGCAATACTGCATTAACGGCAGATAACTTGGCATATGCAGCGTTATCTTATAGCCCTCTTTACCATCCTGCTGTGCCAATGCCTGATAGAGCCCCAAAGTATCCTCAGGAATACCACTTAATTCATCTTTGTCGGCGTAACGGGAAAAACTATCGGTGGCATCCAGAACATTGTGTTCAAATTTGGTATTTAATTCCGAGAGTTGTTGCTGAATTTGTTTGAATTGCTGTTGTTTGTCCGCTGGCAGACTGATTCCGCTTAATTTGAAGTCGCGGAGTTCATTATTGATTACTTGCTGGCGTTCGGGATTTAATTGTTCAAATTCATACTCTTTAATCAAACTAATCTGGTGGTAAAGTTGTTCATTCTGCCCGATCGTCACGTATAGTTCAGTCAATTGCGGCAAATAGCGATCGTGCAGCTCACGCAATTCCGGACTATCTTTAACGCTTTGCAGATGACCAATCAGCCCCCAACTTTGATTGAGTAGATACAACTGGTTTTGTAACGGTGCCATTACACTCTCCCAACGACCGTTTGGCTCAATTTCAATGCGTTTGATTAATTGTTTGGTTTGTTCAAGCTTGGTGCAGAGGTCTTGCTCTAGTTGCTCTAGCGTTTGCGTTGCAAATTGGATAAATTCAGTCATAAAAACTCCCAATTAATAAATGAAATAAACATAGCAATGAGTTATCACCTAAATATACTAAGCGCATAACATTAGTTTGTGATTGTTCTAGGCAGTGATTATCCCATGCTTGATGGTTATTGATGATTAAAATTGTTTGAGGAGTTATAAATAGGTGTGGCACAGAGTTTATAAAAAATCTGATTAAAGAACCAATTTCCTAAAATAAAGAAACCCACGTAAAAACGTGGGCTTCTTTATTATATTATTCCGTCGGTAGATTAACGACCACGACGAGGTAACATTTGTGAACGTACTTTTTTATAATGACGTTTAACAGCTGCAGCCATTTTACGTTTACGCTCAGTAGTTGGTTTTTCATAGCACTCACGCGAACGTAATTCGGTTAAAGTACCAGCCTTTTCAACAGCTTTTTTAAAACGACGTAAAGCAACTTCAAAATATTCAGTATCACGAACTTTAATTTCAGGCATTTTTGATCCTTAATGTTGTATTGATTGATAATAAATGCTACGCCGGATTGTAATTTGAACAATCGCCTAGCGCTAAAATACGGCTAGCCGGTAACATTTGTTAATAAATTATTTATGTATAATCTAAACATATCTCTTAGATATGCTGTAATGCTTTTATCTTTAGTGTCTATTGCCGCAGCCCTATTTTTAGCCGCAACAAAAGCTATAATTAAATCACCCCCTTAGGTGTGCAAAATTTGTTTTAGTTCGCGATTATACCGGAAAGTACCAACACTAGTCAACAATTGAAATAGTTTTATTTTTTAAGTGCCATTATTTTACTGTGCAGGTGCAGTATAGTCTTACGAGTGTAGTATAATAATATCCTGTTTACTATACTCTAAAAATCAAGCACGCGTTTTAATGGGGACATTTAACACATGCGCATAATGCGAATATTAAAAAACATTATCATCGGCAAACCATTAAATGCCATGAGTCCAAAAGCCAAAGAGCACATTGCGCTGGTAGCGGTAATTGCTTGGATTGGTTTGGGTGCCGATGGTTTATCATCTTCTGCTTATGGTCCGGAAGAAGCTTATCTAGCCTTGGGGCATCATACCGGAATTGCCATTTATCTGGCATTTGCAACCGCATTTACGGTCTTTCTGATTTCATTTGCTTATAACCAAGTAATTGAATTATTTCCTTCTGGGGGCGGTGGTTATAAGGTTGCGACACATTTGTTGGGGCCTCGTGCCGGGGTGGTTTCCGGAAGCGCACTGATCATCGATTATATTCTGACAATCGCCGTTTCGGTTGCCAGCGGTATTGATGCGGTATTTAGTTTGTTGCCCGATTGGTGGCTGCACTATAAGGTTGAATTTGAAATCGCCGTAATTATCATTCTAATGATACTCAACTTGCGGGGAATGAAAGAATCGATTCGAATTCTGATTCCGCTATTTTTAGGATTTTTATTAACCCATCTGGCAATTATTGTGATGGGGATTTTGGCACACGCAGATAAAGTAGCAACCATTCTACCTGAAGCTCATCGTGAAGCCAGCATGATGTCAAGCTCAATTGGTATTTTTGCAACACTGGCAATTTTCCTCCGCGCATACTCTCTCGGGGGCGGTACTTATACCGGTCTGGAAGCAGTTTCAAATAATGTTAACATGCTGGCAGAACCACGGGTGCGCACAGGCAAATTTACCATGTTATACATGGCGGTGTCACTGTCATTTACCGCTGGTGGAATTATTTTGCTCTATTTATTGTGGCACGCTGAACCGGTTGCCGGACAAACCCTTAATGCGGTAGTTTTCGACAAAATTTTGAACTTTCAGGGATTTAATCATCACTGGCTAACCGTGATTTTATTTTTTGAAGCCGCGTTATTATTTGTCGGTGCCAATACTGGGTTTTTGGGTTGTCCGGCAGTTATGGCAAATATGGCGGTCGATAAATGGCTGCCACGTCAATTCAGTGAATTATCCGGACGGTTGGTTACTCAAAATGGGGTACTAATTTCTGGTATCGCCGCGATAATCATTTTATTATGGGCGCGCGGACGGGTATCAACTTTGGTGGTTTTATATAGTATTAACGTATTTCTGACTTTCTCATTATCATTATTGGGATTATGTGTCTACTGGCTAAAAGTTCGCCGTGAAAATCCACGCTGGGTGCGAAAATTTACTATTGCCGTCATTGGTTTCGTAGTTTGTGCCTCAATTCTAGTAATTACCACCGTCGAAAAATTTACCGAAGGTGGCTGGTTAACCGTGGTAATTACCGCATTCACCATAGGGATTTGCTTCCTGATACGTGAGCATTACCGGAAAGTTGGTGAAAAGCTCCGCGATGCCGATCATCTCTTTGCCTCGCATTTCAAATATACCGATTTGGATCATGCAAGTTTAATGCCGGTTGCCAACAATGAATTAAAAACGGCAGTATTCTTTGTCACCAAACACTATGGCGCCGGATTACATACCTTGCTATGGGTACAACGGATGTTCCCAGGTGTTTTCAAAAACTTTATTTTTGTGACTTCCGGCGAAATTGACTCCGCCGCATTTGCCAATGAAGAAGTTTTCAAGAAAAAATATCGGCAGGATTTAAACCGGATCATTGAGGGCTATCGTTATTTTTGTACCATGCATGATTTGCCTTCGGCAGGTTATTTCAGCTATGGCGTCAACGGACTTGAGGAACTAATTAAGCTTGCTGAACAAATTCAAAGTGATTATTCGGATTGTGTCTTTTTTGCCGGCAAACTGGTGTTTGTTGATGAAAATTGGTGGACTCGCTTATTGCACAATAATACCGTCAATCTGATTCAGCGCCAACTGCATCTGCGGGGGATGCAAATGGTTATTTTACCAATGAAAATTTAACCCTTATTCAGCTTATTTTCAAACCGCCATTTATATGGCGGTTTTTTGTGGCGGATTACTTCCCGAAATCGTGCAAATATCTGTATAATTACGGGAATTATTTGATTTAACACAAGGAAAAAAGATGCGCGCATCACAATATTACATTGCAACCACCAAGGAAGCTCCCAGCGAAGCTGAACTGATCAGCCATAAATTAATGCTTAGAGCCGGAATGATTAAACGCTTATCGAGCGGAATTTATACCTGGATGCCGCTGGGATTAAAGATTGTCCGCAAAGTTGAAAAAGTCGTCCGCGAAGAAATGAATGCGATTGGAGCATTGGAAATGTTGATGCCGGCAGTGCAACCGGCGGAAATTTGGCAGGAATCCGGACGCTGGGAATTTTACGGCAAAGAATTATTGCGGATGAAAGATCGCCATGAGCGGGATTTTTGTCTCGGACCGACCCATGAAGAAGTCGTTGCCGATACGATTCGTAAAGACATCAAGAGTTATAAACAATTGCCGCTAGCAGTTTATCAAATTCAAACCAAATTCCGCGATGAAGTCCGGCCGCGCTTTGGTGTAATGCGCTCTCGCGAATTTGTGATGAAAGATGCGTATTCGTTCCATACCAATTTTGAATCATTGGTGGCGACTTACAATGATATGTATAATGCCTACTGCAATATTTTTAACCGTTTAGGCCTAAAATTCCGCCCGGTTGCTGCAGATACCGGCTCAATTGGTGGAACCGGCTCCCACGAATTTCAGGTACTTGCCGATAGTGGTGAAGATATTGTTGTTTATAGTGATGAATGCGATTATGCTGCCAATTTAGAGTTAGCCGAATCACTACCATCACGCAATTCCCGCCCAACAGCCGCCGCCAAAATGGCAAAAATTGCTACACCAACCCAAAAGACTTGTGAAGAAGTTACCCAAATGCTCGGCGTTGAACTGGCAACTTCAATAAAATCACTGGTATTTGAAGGGGTTGACGGCAAGCCGGTATTATTGTTAGTCCGAGGCAATGATAGCTTAAACGAAATCAAAGCCGGTAAATTGAGTGAACTTAAACAACCGCTGACTTTTGCCAGTAATGAAGCAATCTTGGAGCATTTTAATTGTCAGCCGGGATTTATTGGTCCAGTCGGCTTTAATGGTATTACTATCGTTGATCGCGAAGTGGCATTATTGGCAGATTTTATTTGTGGCGCTAATCAGGATGGCTACCATTTAACCGGGGTTAATTGGGGTATTGATTGTGCCGAACCGCAAGTTGCCGATTTACGCAATGTTCAGGAAGGCGATGGCACTCCCGATGGCAGAGGTAAGATCAAACTCTGCCGCGGAATTGAAGTTGGTCATGTGTTCCAGTTACGGACAAAATATTCCGAGGCAATGAATGTAACTTATCTCGATCAAAATGGCAAATCACAGTTGATGGAAATGGGCTGCTATGGGATTGGGGTAACCCGGATTCTTGGCGCGTGTATTGAACAAAACAACGATGATAACGGCATTGTTTTTCCATTAAACATGGCGCCGTTTGAAGTAATTATCACTCCAGCCAACTATAATAAGAGCGAAGTGGTTAAACTTGAAGCGGATAATTTATACAATCATTTGCGAGCCAATCAATTGGATGTGATTTTGGATGACCGCAATGAACGCATTGGCTTCTTACTGGCAGATAGCGAATTGCTGGGCATTCCCTACCGGATTGTCATCGGTGAAAAAACTTTAGCCGAAGGTAAAGTCGAATTATATAACCGCCGCAGCCGTGAAACCGAATTGGTTGAAATCGATCTAGTCGTTAAAAAGGTGACGGAACTGATTTTAAATGAACGTAAATAAAGCCTTAAGAACCGTACTTGTCGCAGGTACGGTTTTTATTTCTCCGCTATGCTATGCCGGAAGCCAGCAGGAAGAGTCATTATCTGCCGATGTTCAGGCATCATTACACACGGCGATAATCAATCCAATTCAGCCGCGACTGGTTTTTTCATCACCGGAAAAAGCTAATGCCTGGCTTAATGATATGTCCAATCGCTTATTAAAACTGGCCCCGAAAAATCCACTGGTGCAGGATGAATTTATGCGTAACCGCCTGTTAACCACTATTCAATATGAATCGGTTCGTGCTGGACTCGATCCGCAATTGGTACTCAGTGTAATCACCGTCGAAAGCCGCTTTAATAAATATGCTATTTCCAGTGCCAAGGCACAGGGAATCATGCAGGTGATGCCGTTTTGGGTACGGCAAATTGGCACTCCTCAGTTGGATTTATTTAATGCCCAGACCAATATTCGTTTTGGTTGTACCATTTTGCGCCATTATTTACAACTTGAGCATGGTGATATGTTTATGGCGCTGGGACGCTATAACGGCAGTCGCGGACAGTCAACCTACCCCAATCAGGTGTTTGCCGCCTACAATCGCTATTGGCAGCCGGCAACAGTTATGACGCTGGCCAAAAATGGCGAAATTAAATACATTAACTATACCAATTGACGTTATGCACATAGCTATATTTTTGCTCTGAGTTGTTAAGTTTGACGATTTTGCGCGCTGAAAAGCTCGTGTAAAATCAGCGTGCCATGAGGAAAAACCAATAACTCAAAGCCAAAGTCTTTATCATGCGTAACATTACATATAATTAATCGGAGGTACCAATGCTGAAATTTTATAAAAACCATCAGGGGAAAATCATCTTAGCTGCAGTTGCTGCCGCTTTCGTTTTAGGTATTATCACCCCGCGAATTTTCCCACATCTGGAATTTATCAGCAGCACCTTCATCAATTTGCTTAAATTATGCGCGTTGCCGATTGTGTTAACTTCGCTAATCGTAACTATTGGTAATCTCAACCAACTAAGCGACCTCAAGATTGTGGCGCGCAATTCGGTAATTTATATTGTACTGACTGAAATTATTGCCGTAACTATTGGACTAGTTGTGTTTAATTTAATTGACATCAGCGGCAATATCCACGCCGAGAGCCTGTTAAGCGGAGCGAAATATACCGAATCGACCGCTACTGCGATTATTCCCAGCCAAATTTTCAACTATATTTTTCCATCCAATATTTTTCAATCCTTGGTCAATTTTGATGTTCTGCCGATCGTAGCATTCTCAATCATGTTTGGAATTACCTGCGCGCTTAATCAAAATAAAGCCCGCCCGGTGCTGGATTTTATGCACAGTGCCCGCGAGATGTTTTTGGCATTATTAAATGGGGTCATGTATTTAGCGCCATTGGCAATCTTTGTCTTAATCGGGACTTCGGTTGCCGAAAGCTATTTAAGCGGCGCTTTGAGTAATAATCTCTGGGGACTACTACGTTTTGTTGGCCTATTCTTCGTGGCATTATTTATCCACTTCCTGTGGCAGTTATTGCTGGTTATCAGCCTCTATTCGGAATTGGGAATCAAACGGGTATTAACTGAAGCGCTGCCGATTTTTACCACCGCATTTGTTTCTTCCAGTTCGCTGGCTACCTTGCCGCTGGCATTGGAAAAAGCCGAGTTACTGGGTGGTAAAAAGAAAGTTATTAATTTTATGCTGCCGATTTGTGCGTCGATGAATTTTGCCTCTGGAATGATGTATGAGATGGCAGCATGTTTATTTTTCATGCATATTCTCGGAATACATCCCGATTTATTGCAGCAGATATTATTGGCACTGGCATGTATTTTAACCGGAATTGCGGTTGGCGGCATTCCCGAAACCAGTATGGTCAGCTTTGTAACAGTCTTTGGCATGGCCAATATTCCACTGTCGGCAATCGCAATTTTAATGCCGCTGGATCGGATCGTCGATCGGGTGCGGACAATGGTAAATATTTTTGGTAATACATGTGGAACTTTGATCGTCAGCAAGAGCGTAAAGGATAATCCCTAGCCAGCAGCTCTAAATAATCCCGGAAAAATTAACTTCCGGGATTATTTTTTAGCGGACAAAGAAATCCTGCATATAAAACTCAGGGAGTTATTTGTCAGCACTTTCAATACCATCAATAGCTTGATAAACGCTGCTAATTACCTTGGTATAATTTCCGGTTGACTGATTGGCATCAACAAAATTCCCATTTACAAATGGTGAATGGCGCTTGTTGGTCAATAAAATTATTGCCAGATTATATCTAGGATCGATTACCGTAGCGGTTCCGACCCAACCAGTATGCCCAACCGCCTGATTGCTGGCATAAGGACTAAACCAACTTTGACTGCGATTATTTGGTTCAGCCGCCCGCCGCCAGCCTAGACCAAACGATGGGTCATAAGGATTTGCCGCCGTAAACTCGCTCTCTATTGCAGCATTCCAAAATTGAATACCATCATAGTTGCCATTATGCAGCATTAACTGGGTAAGAATTGCCATATCATGCAAATTCGAAAACAATCCCGCATGCCCAGATACGCCGCCCATTGAATAATAAGCTTTTTCATCATGTACCTGACATTGAATTGGTGTGGTGCGGATATTTGGGAAAGAAACCGTAAAACCACGGGTATTGCCATCAATTTCAGTTGCAGCACAATCAGAGATGTCAAAACCATGTTCCAATGGCTGATAGGTGGTATGGGTAAGACCTAACGGCTTATAGAAAGTATTTGCGACATAGACATCTTCGCGCTCACCGGTTACCCGTTCAATCAACATCCCCAATAACATAAAATCAGCATCACTATACACCGGAGCACCACCCAATGGGCGCGCAAATGGTAATTTTGTCGTCAAGAGGCTTTCGGTCAATTCGCGGTTTTGCGAATATAAATCCCAGCCGATAGTATTAGGATTAAAAAATTGTGGATCAGGTGTATAACCGGCATCGTGGCGCAGAAAGTCAATGACTTTGCGATCATCACGGCATTGCCCGCTGCTGTCACAACCGGTATATTCCGGTAGATATTGTTTCAACGGCGCATTCAGATCAATCTTGCCTTGATAGACCAAGTGCATGATGGCATAATTGGTGGCATACATTTTTGAATTTGAAGCTAAATCAAATAGAGTATCAGACTCGAGTGGAACGTATTGCGACAATAGGCTGCCCGATTCATCGTATTTTAATTTATAACCATAAACTGTTTCTTTAACAATTTTCCCATCTTTGACAACTACCAATGCCGCCCCGGGAAAACCATTTTGAATATCTCTATTGATGAGATTATCAACTGCCGCTAATTTAGCGCTATCCATCCCAACCGTTTCCGGTGCAACTATCGGCAATGAGCTAATATTAAGTGCCGGATTAGTACTGGATGCGCTTGAGCTCCCTGAATTACAGCCAACCAATGCTACTGAAGCTATTAATGCAATTTTTTTTAACATTCTATTCCCTCTAGAATTTTAAGTTTAAGTTTACGTTGTTACTCAGCTTATTGATGAAGTTTATATTTTTTTATTAGTACTTCTTTAGCGATTATAAACCTAAACACAACAAAATTGGCTCGATTCAACCAAATCAATAATCTTGTAATAAGCTTAGGTCAATATAAAATCCCGGAAAAATTAACTTCCGGGATTTTGCAATTTTACAGAATAATTATTCTGCTGCTTCGATACTCACGATACGGCGGTTTAATTTACCACCAACCGCAAATTTAACCACACCGTCTTCTTTAGCAAATAAAGTGTGATCTTTACCCATGCCTACATTTTCACCGGCATGGAATTGAGTACCGCGTTGGCGGACAATAATGCTTCCGGCTGAAACTACTTGTCCACCGTAAGCTTTAACACCTAGCATCTTTGGATTTGAATCGCGTCCGTTTCTGGAACTACCACCGGCTTTTTTCGTTGCCATCTTCAGTTACTCCTTTTAGTTATTGATTGAGTCAATCTGGATTTCAGTATAATACTGACGATGACCCATACGACGTTGATAATGTTTACGACGTTGCATTTTGAAAATGCGTACTTTTTTATGACGACCTTGTGCCAACACTGTCGCTTCAACTGTTGCACCCGCAACTACTGGGGTTCCAATAACCACATTTTCACCGTTAGCAATCATTAATACTTCGGATAAAGTAACTTTGCTGCCGATTTCTGCTGGTATCAGTTCTATTTTTAATTTTTCGCCGATAACAACTTTTTGTTGTTTGCCACCGGTTTTTATGACCGCATACATCGATATAAACTCCTAAAGTTTAAATTAAAAAATTTCCGAATCTGTAAGCCGGAAAAAGAGGTGGAGATTATATCATACCCTATTGATTAATATCAAAAATAATTTACCCCCTCAGCACGATCTAAATGTATCCATTTAGTTTTAAAACTCAAGAAAGCCACCCTCTTGAGTTTTCTAATGTGTCGCGGACAGAAGCCCCCTAACTCCATAAACTAAAATTACTCCCGGGTTTAAATTATTAAGGAGAAATGCACGCACCATTTGGCCCTGCCCAAGCAGAAGCAGAGCCAATAGTAACATTATTAACAATACCATTTTGAGTCCCTTGAGCGGCATTGGAATAAGTTAGCCCATTGTAAGCATCAAATCCCGAACCCTGCACGCCAGGTGCAGACGGTGACGACGACGGATCATTATAGCCACAGTTCACATAGGCTTTTACCGGAAAATTTGGATTTGCCGTCATATCTAGATACGTTGACCATGTTGTTGGGGAAGTCGCGGTTGTAATAGTCACGTAACACTGCGAAACCAAACCACTATTTGGAGGATTACAATTGCGTGTAAAACTAAATGTATTAACCCCTGATTTTAAAACTACTGCCAGAGCTGGATAGGCACCAGGCGCACTACTAATTGGTAAATTATATGGATTAAAACTTTGTGCCGCACCTCCATTAATACTGAACGATGACAATGAATTGACCAAACCACCGTTAGCCTGATTATTAGGATCTTGAAAATTTGGGGATATTTGTAAAACGTTTTCAGGAATGAACTGATAGTTAGTATCGCCAGCGTTTATCTTAATATTTGCCTGATTAATACTATACCATGGAATATTGTTCCACGACATAATTCCATAATGATTTTCAGGATCTGTTGCAATTGTAGCTTTATTCATCTGATCATACGCTTCAAATAATAGTGTTGGTATGTTATTTAATGCTGCATAAGCCACCACAGAATTCATATAGTGTTGTGCACCCTGAATCGATCCAGGCACACTATTATCATAATTATCACTCGCCGTAGGAGTTCCGGAATTTGCCCAGCCGGTTTCACCAATGAGTATTCCTTTAGCATCGAGATTATTAATATAGGTCGTACAAACTCCTGCCGTTAAATTGGTATTACTTTGACAATTAGCTAACGAACTTATTCCATTAATCATTCCGGATAATGAATCAACATTGCTGCTTTCATTAACCGCACCAGTTGCATTAACTCCACCGACGCCAAATTGATATGGATAAAGATCAAAAACCAACGGTCCAGTATATGCTGAATTTGTCCAAATACTCATTAATGCATTCATTTGTGATTGTGAGACGTATGCTGGATTAAATACTACCGAACTAGAAGACAAAGGCATGTTATTAATTCCCAATCCCTGTAATTGACTCTCAACACTATTCATTGCATTAATAATAGCCTGATTATTATATAAACCAGGTGTAGATTGAGATACTACAAAATCTTCATTGCCAACAATAACTAATCCAATACTTGATGCAAACTTTGCAGCACCTACTGCATTAACTACTGCATTCAATTTCGCGGTTTCTTGAGCTTCAATTTGTGAGATCGTACTACCCGGGATATTGTAACAAGCACCACTAATCGGATCACTCTGGCATAAAGAATACTGGTAAACTAATTTCATTCCAGCAGGTAAACTATTGATCGCACTGATATAGGTATAAGCAGAATCACCATAAAGTCGTACCATATTGAAACCATAACTATTTAGCTGCGTTATATCGTTGCCGACAAATGAATTGTACAATGCATTTAATGTATTGCCGGTATAATTATTTTGATCATCCATATGGGGCCCGAGCGCAGCGCCAATGCCAAATTTATTAAAAAGCTCCACCTGAGTTTGTTGCAAAGTTGCATCAAAATCTGCAACTGGTGTTGATGGTTCAGCAATAGTTCCCGATGAACTAGTTGAACCACCGTTGCAAGCAGATAAGAGGTAAGTAACAAAAATCACCACCACAGTCTTCGTTATTACAGAAAGTTTCACAGTTAGTTACCTCGTTGTAAGGATTTAAGATGATCAAATTTTAGCACAGACCGCGGTACGAAAATAATTTTTTGTATTCAATTTAATCTCAACATCAAATAAATTAATTTTTAGTAAATGCAGCATAGAGCCAATCAAAAATAATTTATCCAAGTGGTGATTAAATCGTTCCGGCAGATTTGCTGTTTGGCCGGCCAATAAAATTCAACCGAATGGTAAAAGTTTTATCATCTACACCATTACTATTGCCATCCATCAGGACTTTTTGCCCATTATCGGCACGGATATATGCCGAACTCGAGCTACCGCTATATTCACCCATAAAATTGATATTTCCGGTGCTGGGTGAATAATTCACTCCGCCGCCATTGGGATCATTGGGAAATGAAATATAGCTGACACCGGTTCCAATAATACTACTAGAATTACACTGCAGCGGCCCTTTGATTTTCTTATTGAAAGTAGCCGTTGGCGGCACCACGATAGTACTTTCTGCACCGTTATAAAATCCCATCTGCACCGTAAAGTTAAAATTAGTCAAATTGGCAATAACAAAACGGCAATCGGCAAAGGCTGGAAAAGTCAGCAGACCTACAGCTGCCAGTAAAATTTTTTTCATAGTCATCCTTTTATAATTAGCGGGTAAGCAACCGCTCTAATTCAACATCGCTAAAACCCGCCTTACGCCGGTCACTACGATTATAGGCACCGCGTACCCGTGGGGCATCATGTTGTTCCAATAACTGAAAATAGGTTTCTTCGGCGGACAAATTTGCTTGCCGACAGCAATATTTAAACCATTTATCGCCATAGGCGACATGCTTTATTTCATCCTGATGAATGATATCAAGAACTGCCACGCCAGCCTTATCACGCATGTTTAATAATTTTTGCTGCATCGGTGGCACGGCATCAATTCCCCGCGCTTCAAGAGTCCGCGGCACCATTGCCATTCGTTGCAAGGCGCTGGTTTCAGTTTTTAATGCCATCTCCCACAGGCCATTATGCGCCGTGAAATCACCATAACTATAACCCAACGTTTGTAGGTGTTGTTGCAGCAATTCAAAATGATAGACTTCTTCCTTGGCTACTTCAAGCCAATTCAGGTAATATTCCCGCGGCAAATCCTGAAAACGATAGCAATGATCCAGTGCCAGATTAATCGCATTAAATTCAATATGTGCCAAGGCATGAATCAGACTGGCATGCCCCTCTACCCCATTCATTCGGCGTTCGGGAACTGTCTTAGGCGTAACCAATTGTGGCTTTAACGGACGTCCCGGCGCGGGAATTGAAACCACTTCCGTTGGCGACCATTCAAAGCGCTCCGGACTAACAATAACATCTTGATATAACTGGTTAGTTTGGCGGCATTTTTCTGCCACATCGTCAAGCATTATCAATACCAAACATTCGTCATAGAAATTTTTCATCTTAATTCTTGAGAGTAAACCATTTACTTTGGACATTATCAAGATAATTATTATCAATTTGATAACCCGCTACCCGTGGACTAACCAAGCGTTGATGGGTTGGTTCAAATAATGGAATTACCGGATAATCTGCCAAAGCGATATTCAAGGCTTGCTTATATAACTGCTCCTGCTGTGCCGGATTGGCGGTTGCTTCCGCTTTGGCAATCAAGGCATCATATTTGGGATTACAGTAATGCGAGCGATTATTGCCGCTATTACACAAAAATAACGGGGTATAGGTAGTTACCGAATTATAATCGGCACCCCAGCGCCCTTCAGCCATATCGTAGTTACCGCTTTTTAGATCCGGAAATAATACTTTTAATTCTTCATTCACCAGATTAACTTTAACCCCCAAATTTTCCTGCCACATCGCCATAATTGCCAGCATGACTTTTTTGGTAAGGTCATTGGTTTGATATTTTAAAGTAATCGTCAACGGATTATTCGGACCATAACCAGCTTCTTTAAATAATTCGCGCGCCTCAGCAATCCGCTTGGCTTTGGCTAAATTATTCCACGAATAATGAATATCGGCATATTTGCCATTTTCAATGGTTGGCGTTACTATTGAGTATAACGGTAGCTGTCCGGCTGCCAAAATCGTATGTGCCAGACTGTCCCGGTCAATCGCCAATGCCAAAGCCTGCCGCAATTTGAGATTGTTGGCATATTTGGGTAATTTCATATTGAAATTAAGATAATTCACCCGTTCCCACATAAAGGTATGCAACTCTTCTGGATATTGTTTTTTCAATGCTGCATATTGATCAATCGGCACATTTTGCCAGGTTGTATCAAGATCACCGGTTTTAAAATTGGATAACGAGGCATTGGCATCAACAAACGGAAAGTATTTGATATACTTAATTTGTACCATACTTTCCTGATAAAATTCCGGATTTTTCTGGGTCAGGATATAGCCATTTAAGACATGATCTTTTAAAGTATAGGCACCGGAAGTGACCATATTTTGCGGCAAAGTCCAGCTTTCACCAAATTTCTCAAGATTGGCCCGCGAGACCACAAAGACATTCGGCACGGTCAAATAAGATAAGAAAGCGTTACTCGGATGGGTCAGTTTAACCACCACGGTTTTATCATCCGGCGCAGAAATCCCTAAACTACTGGCTGGCGCTTTCCCGGCAATGATACTCGCACCATTCACCACATCTTTGAGTAAAAACGCATAGGATGAGCCAAGTTTGGGGTCAACCAAGCGTTGCCACGAATAAACAAAATCTGCCGCCTTGATTGGACTGCCATCGGAGAATTTGAGATTATCCCGTAAATGGAAAGTGTACGTCTTGCCATCGGGGGTAATTTCCCAGCTTTTGGCCATTCCCGGAATCGGACGATTACTTTGATCAAAATCAATGAGTCCGGCAAACAAATCATTAGTTACCCGATAAGTATTGCCATCTTCGGCAATCGCCGGATCAAAAGTCGGAATCTCGGCTCCAATATCGACCCGCAGGGTTTCTGTGGGTGAAGTCGCCGCCAAATTAACAGAATTTGACTCCTCATGTCCGGAACAGGCACTGATAAAAATTGTACTACAAAGTGTCGTTAGCGTCAAAAAGACTACGGCTCTGGAATTATTTTTCATTTACACTTCCCAATCTTAATTTTTGCTTTAAAAGTAATTTGTTTTGGAGCGGCACCAAGAGCTTAATTATAACCAAAACAACCCCTATCCCAATAGCCGTATCTAACAATCGATCTTCGATCACCAGTAAGCCTTTTTGTTTGATACATGCCAAACCCAATACGGTAAAAATAGTCAAAAAGGTGACATACGCCAGATAACTTTTACCACCATCAGTTAGCACGGTCAATAGCATAAATAACGGAATCAAAATCAAGATAAATCCGCTTTGCTGAAACCACAAGACCAACGGCAGCGCGATTAAAATTCCACCGACTGTACCGAAGAAACGTTTCCACATCATTTGCGAGGCCGTATTCCGGTCAAATTTCATCACCAGTAGAACCGTCATTGGCGCCCAAAAACTATTTCCCAAATTAGATTTGGTGGCAAAAACATACGCCAAACCCGCAGCGCTAGATAGCCAAATAAAATAATTCCACTTACGAAAGGTTAGATGCAACCACTCACGATCCAGCAAATGTTTACGCAAACTACCCGAGCTATTATGACAAAAAATACTAAAATGCACAATTGAAGAGATTGCCATCAATAGACTGCCAGCAAAAATAGCCATGCCATAACCAATTGCACGCACAACTGGAAGCGGTAAATTTAGACCGACCACAAAAAATAAGGCACACAACAGCGCAAATAAATTGATAACTTTATTGGCATCGCCACACCAAGACAACAGCGCCGCAGAAACAATAATCCCTGACAGAGCGAATCCTAAGTGGCCTGAACTCAGACAACCAAGCACAAAAGGAATAGTTACTAAGCCAGACATAATGACTATAAATGAATTACGATGCAAATAATGAAAATCAATTATTCGAGCTTCAATTAATGCCGAATTTACCACTCCGGCCATCATCATAATTAAATAGAGGTTATGCTTAAAAACAAACTCTTCCAAAACAAACAAGAGACCATACCAGCACACCGCATAAACGGTAATAATTTGTATTTCACGACTGGCATGGAGATAGCGCTCAAAATAATGCTTGAACCAAGTTTTTATTGAAAGAGTCATATTTAAGCTAAGATTCGCCCACTAATTATTTAAACATTACCGTGTCAACCGCATCACAAATTGTATGCAACATCAATAAGTGCACTTCCTGAACCCGCGCGGTACGATTTACCGACACACACAAATTAACATCACCAGCCTTAAGCATTTGGGCAATCTTGCCACCATCACGTCCCAATACTCCAATCACCTGCATACCTTTGGCATGCGCTACTTCAATCGCTTTAATTACATTCCCGGAATTTCCCGAAGTTGAAATGGCATATAGTACATCGCCTGCTTGCCCCAAGGCTTCAACTTGCTTGGAAAATACCACATCATAGCCATAATCATTACCAATTGCAGTTAACGCCGAAGTATCGGTAGTCAAGGCAATTGCCGGCAAAGGTGTCCGTTCAATTTCAAAGCGTCCAGTAAATTCTGCCGCCAAGTGTTGGGCATCAGCAGCCGAACCACCGTTACCGCAAATCAGTAATTTTTTACCGTTTTTGAAGGCCGTAACAATCAACCCTACCGCGTCCGCTAACGGCTGTTCCAATTCCGCTTGCACCTGCTGTTTAGTTTGAATACTTTGTTCAAAATTTTGTTTGATTAACTGTTTAATATCCATTATCTCATCCCTATAAAATTATTATATTTTTAAGCCATTCAATTTCACCATCGGTAGCCAAAATCACCGCATCAAAACGACAATTGACGTCTTTACCAAGTTTCATTAAAAAATATTGGGCAGTCTGCACCAATTTACGCTGTTTAGCGGGAGTAATGCTCTCAATTCCAGCCGCAATTCCGGCACGCCTCTGTTTAACTTCAACAAAAACCAGACTATCGCCATCGCGCATAATTAGATCAATTTCACCAAAGCGTGAGTAAAAATTGGTTTGAATTAGCTGCAATCCATGCTGCTGCAAAAATTTCAGCGCGGCTTGTTCACCCAAATTACCAATTTTTTTATGTTCATGCATTGATAAAAACCCCTGAAATTAGCGCTAAGCTGCCAAATTCCGCAATTACTTATCGGTATAAGTAAACAAGGTGATTACCTTGCTGACACCGCCAACTTTTGCCGCCACTGCCGCTGCCGATTCACCTTGGGCTTGAGTTAATTCACCCATCATATAAACCACGGTTTCAGTCGTTTCAACTTTAATATTATTGCTTGGTACTCCGCTGGTTGCCAACAACTGGGTTTTCAATTGGGTGGTAATCATTGAGTCGGTGCTGCGCGCGCTAAATGACGATGGCAAACGTATTGATAAATAATCATAAAGTTTGACTACCCCCGGATAACCCTTGGCAACATTTTCGGCAAAATCTTTCTGTGCCTGATCTTTAACCTGTCCGGTTAGCAACACATTGCCTTTGAAGACATCAACATAGATGTTACTATTGGGAAAGTCATCAGTATTACCGTATTTGCCGGATAATTTCATTTGAATCTTGCTGTCATCAACCACGCCACCGCCACCGCGTGGATCAGTTGCCACTGCCGTACCACCGGCCGCAGCCGCGCCAACCGCGCCGACAGCCACTACCGCGCAACCACTGGTTAAGCCCATAATTCCACATAATGCCAATAAATTTACCCACTTGTTCATTTTTTCACCTTTTATCATAATATATCTTATTAAGTGATGTTACGCATGATAAAGATTTTCGCGCTAAGTTATTGATTTTTCGTCATGGCACGCTGATTTTACACCCCCAGTCAGCGCGCAAAATCGTCAAACTCAATAACTCAGTGCTAAAATACCGATGTGTGCGTAACATCAGTTATCAATATGCAACTTACTGAAATATAAAGCAAAAACCAGGCACAAAGCGATGCGGTTTACATCTAAGCAAATAAGGAGCTTTGTAACGACGTTATTGCAATATAGTTCGCGTAATTAATATAGTTGGCCGCCCTGACGTGCCATATCTTCCAATCGAGCAATCCGGTTAGCCGTACTGGGATGAGTACTAAATAAATTATCCCGTCCCTCGCCGGAGAGCGGATTAATAATCATCATCTGCGCAGTTGCCGGATGCTCTTCGGCCGCCTGCAACGGCACACCGCGAGCAATACTTTCAATTTTACGCAAGGCACTGGCTAATGCCAATGGCTCATTGGTTAACTGTGCAGCACCCTGATCAGCCAGATACTCCCGCGACCGCGAAATCGCCATCTGGATGACGGCAGCCGCCATTGGCGCAAAAATCCCGATTAAAATACCTGCCAAAATACTCCGATTGCCATTTTCATCACGGACACCAAACCACATCGCCATATTGGCAATCGCCGCAATCGCGCCGGCAACCGTTGCCGAAACGGTTGAAATTAAAATATCACGGTGATTAACATGGGATAATTCGTGGGCGGCAACTCCGCGTAATTCAGCATATGACAACGCCCGCATAATCCCGGTGGTAAAAGCTACCGCCGCATGTTCGGGGTTACGTCCGGTGGCAAAGGCATTCGGCTGATCTTCATTAATCACATAAACTCGTGGCATCGGTAAATTAGCACGAGTTGCCAATTCAGCAACCATCTGATATAAATCCGGGGCATTGTGCGGACCAACTTCCTGCGCCTGATACATTCTTAATACCATATCGGCGGAATTCCAGTAGGCAAAGAAATTCATTGCCCCACCAAACAGCAATGCAATCAGCATCCCGCTTTTACCGCCAATCAATCCGCCAATAACCACAAATAATGCCACAATGGCCGCCATTAAGGCAAAGGTTTTTACATTGTTATTCATCAATTTTCCTCGCAAATGATTGTCCAATTAATTCATTTTTCCCCTGAATAAATTGCAGCACATTTTTGCGTTTAGCACCCGCTTCCTGGACTTCCAGTAAATTAACAATCCGCCCGTCACCACAGGCAACCCAGAGCTGATCTTTTTCAGCCTTGATGATGGTCCCGGCTGGCTTTGAAGTAGTTTGCGCTACCACCATTTCGCTCAACCAAATTTTAAATAAACTGCCATTAAAACTGGTAAAAGCACCCGGAAAAGGATTGTAACCACGAATTTTTCTTTCAATGACGGCGGCCGGTTCGCTCCAGATGATTTCAGCTTCGGCTTTATCGATTTTTTCGGCATAGCTAACACCTTCGGCAGCTTGAACAACCGGCGAAAAACTCGCAGGACTTGCCAGAAATTCAACAATTTTCTCGGCACCCAGTTGCGCCAATTTATCATGCAGCGAACCAGAGGTATCCCGTTGATCAATTTTAACTGGTGCCACAATCAGCGCCGCGCCGGTATCCAGTCCGGCATCCATCTGCATAATGGTAACTCCAGATTCTTCATCCCCATTTAATAGTGCCCGTTGAATCGGTGCCGCACCACGCCATTTCGGCAGCAATGAGACATGGATATTGATACACCCCAAGCGTGGAATATCCAGCAACTCCTGCGGCAGAATTAACCCATAGGCCACCACCACCATAATATCCGGCTGTAACTGGCGAATTTTATCAATTGCCGCCGGATCTTTCCGAAATCCAACCGGCTGGAATACTTCAATATTGTGCGCCAGCGCCAGTTCTTTGACTGGGGATGGCGTGAGTTTTAGCCCGCGCCCTGCCGGACGATCCGGCTGAGTTAGCACCAATTCGACCGTAAAACCCGCAGCAAGGATTTTTGCCAAAACCGTTTGGGCAATTGCCGGCGTTCCGGCAAACACAATTTTCAATTTATCCGTCATTACTTACTTTCTATACTTTGCGATTCATTAGTTAAATTCGCTGATTCATTACGCATCATTTCGGCATAGCGATTGGCGGCTTCCAGAGTCATACTTTCGGAAATCAACGGATTGGCGCTGATTAAAGCCTGTGATAACTGACCGCGCATAAGACTATTAAAAGCATCATTGTCCATAATTTCGAGATGAACTGTTGTTAGGGTCGGACACTTCATTCCCATTTGCTGTGCCGAGCGTGCCGGCAAATCCAGCACATGTCCAGTCCAACGCGCCATCCGGTCGTTAATTTCCAAGTAAACCACCTGATTATTTTTAAGATTAGTCACTTTCAATTTGGTTCCCATCGGCAAAGTTGGGTGTGCACCGGTAAAACGATCCATGGTAAAAGTCTGACCACTGGTGGTCCGCCGTCCAACAAATTTAGTCGCATAACAACTGGCAATTCCAGTCATATAATCATCGCTATGCGGTTTTTCGGCACCCCGTCGTGAATGGCGGGATTTTTTAGTTGATTTGGCGGCAACCTTCTTGTGACTCACTGTTTTGGCTTCGGCAACTGAAAAAGCTATTCCCAAGCAGGCAAGCAGACACCCGCAAATTATCCGCAGAAATATCTTTTTCATGGTAACCTCCATCAAACGCCACCAGCAAAGCCGGCTTGTCGCCACACTTCATACACCGCTATTGCTACCGAATTGGATAAATTTAGGCTGCGCTGCTGTGGGCGCATCGGTAAGCGGACAATTTGCGCACCACCCAATTCATCCAGTATCGATTGCGGCAAACCGCGGGTCTCCGAGCCAAACAATAAAATACAATCATCAGGATAATCAACCTGATGATAAAATTTGTCGCTACCGGTTTCAACTGCCCAGATTTGCCGGCTTCCAAAATAGCGGCGACAATCCGCCCACGTTTCGTGAATAACCAGATTGGTATATTCGTGATAGTCCAAACCGGAACGGCGTAATTTGCGGTCATCCATACTGCCCCACCCCAGCGGCTTAACTAAATGCAGTTCAGCACCGCTATTGGCACACAGGCGAATAATATTCCCGGTATTTTGCGGAATATCCGGTTCGTGGAGGATTACCGTAATTTTTGCCATCAACTAAACCAATAATGCAAATAATTCGGAAATATTATTAAGCAGATGATGTGGATTACAAGCTTCCAGTTCATGGCGATCCTGCGCGCCATGACTAACCGCAACCACATCAACGCCAGCATTGTGCGCCATGTGCACATCGTGGGACGTATCGCCAATCATCAGTGCTTTGCTGTGATCTATCCCGGTAAATTCAAGTATCTCCTCGATCATCTGCGGATGAGGTTTGGAAAAACATTCATCAGCGGTTTTGGTAATCATAAAATATTTGCCAAGTCCGGTACCATTCAAAATATCATCCAGCATTACCCGTGAACGCCCGGTAGCAATTGCCAGAACTTTATTGTGCGCCGTCAATTTTTCGAGCATTTCCGGAACGTGGTTAAATAACGGATTATCCAGCGTATGGTCGTTGAGGTATTTTTCATAAATATAGGTAAATTTCTGTAGCAATGCCGGATTCCCGCGTAATTCCGGCACAATATCGGCAATCACTTCAAGAAAACTTTTGCCGATAATCGATTTTGCAGCCGCATCGCTAACCACGTTCAAATTCAATTCACGGCAGGCATGGGTCGTTGCATCAACAATGGTCTGGGTGGTATTCATCAAGGTACCATCCCAATCAAAGATAAATAATTCGTAATTTAACATATACTTTTTGTCTTTCAAGTTTAAACAGTGGCAAAAATCTTTATAAAGTAATACTATTCACGATGACATTCTAGAACTATGTATTGATTTCTCCTCATGGCACACTGATTTTACACTTGCAATCAGTGCGCAAAATCATCAAAATCAATACGTGGCTCTAGAATATAGGCATCTTCATCATCAATAACCATTAATCAAAATAATCAGCCAGATCGTCGCGGGTCAGCACAAAGACAAAGCCATCACCGCTGGTGTTTTCCAGCCAGTTAAACGGTAAATCCGGATAACGTTCTTCCAATTCGGCGCAGTTATCGCCCATTTCAACCACCAGCACGCCAAAATCAGTCATGAAATGTTTAGCCTGACGTAAAATCCGATCGACTAAATCCAAACCGTCACTACCGCCAAACAGCGCCAATCCCGGCTCAAACTTAAATTCCGGTGCTAATTCCGCCATTCTGCGGCTGTCAACATAGGGTGGATTAGTCACAATCAAATCAAAATAACCGGTATATTCCCCCAATTGATTGAATAAATCCGATTTTACCGGCGTAATCCGCGCCGCTAGCCGATTACGTTTGAAATTAATCTCCGCTACTTCCAGGGCAGCATCAGAAATATCGCTGGCAACCACCTCGGCATCATAGAAATAATCTGCCATAATTGTCGCCAATGAACCATTACCGGTGCATAAATCCAGCGCAGTATGCACCAATTCCGGATGCTCAATCCATGGAGTTAATTGATTATTAACAATATTTTCGGCAATAAATGACCGCGGCACAATCACCCGCTCATCAACATAAAAACTAAATCCTTGCAGGTAAGCTTCGTTGGTGATGTATGGCAGCGGTTTACGCGTTTCTACCCGCTCGCGCAGACGAGATAAAATTAGTTCTTTTTCGGCAGGCAGCAGGCGTGCATCCAGATACGGTTCAAGCTGATCCTGCGGTAAATGCAGACTTTGCAAGACTAACGCCACCGCTTCATCGTAGGCATTGGTCGTTCCATGCCCAAAAAATAAATCATTTTGGCGAAATTGGCTGACAGCGTAACGAATCACATCGCGCAAGGTAATGAATGTTGTTTCCGGCATAAAAAGCTCCTGTTTAGTAGGTAATCTAACCAGTAAGTATATAATATTACTGTAGATAGTGTTGATTTTTTTTACCCGATTTAAGTGGTTTTAGATTACAATAACTCCCTGTTTTGTGCGGCGCACAACAAAATTTAATTTACCGAAAAACAACCACAAAGAACTAGCAGCCTATGAAAAAAATTATTACTTTATTATTCTGTGCGGGATTCGCAGCCAGTGCAATGGCAGCCACCGCCACCGCCTCAGCCACCAAGGCACACCATAAACATCACCATAAAAAAAAGAAAACCCAATCAACCGCAACTACTAGCGGCGATCCGATTTTAAATGCGGTTTCCACCGGAACTACCACCACTAAAGCCAGCAAATCAAGAGCTGCAAAATCATCAGCTCCAGTTGGTGCCGTGCGGATGCCCAAATTATATTCTTATTCAGCATATGTGATTAATGCCGATAATAACAGCGTGGTAACCAGTAAAAATCCCGATGCCACCCTGCCGATTGCCTCCATTTCAAAATTAATGATGGCGATGGTCTTACTTGATTCGGGTGCCAATCTTGATGATTACGTAACAATTAGCGCCGATGATATTGATACGCTAAAAAATACCTTTTCACGCTTAAAAGTTGGGATGCAGTTGCGCCGGCGGGATTTATTGCTGCTGGCATTAATGTCGTCTGAAAATCGTGCCGCACACGCTCTGGGGCGTACCGCTTATCCGGGTGGAATTAATGTGTTTGTCCAGAAAATGAATGCCAAAGCCAAGGCGCTGGGCATGGTTCATACTAAATTCTACGACCCAACCGGTCTGACTTCGGCGAACGTTTCCAGCGCCGATGATGTTGCCAAGATGGTAAAAGCTGCTTATGGCTATGAATTAATCCGTGAGGATAGTACCACCAAAGGCGCTGATGTGATGCTAAGTTCGCGTTACACCCACCACTATGTCAATAGCGATGCCTTGGTGCGTGCCGGTAAATACCAGATCGAATTGTCTAAAACCGGATTTATCAATGAAGCCGGACATTGTTTAGCGATTTATACCATTGTTGAGGGCAAACCCTACATCATGGTATTTTTAAATAGCGCCGGAAAAAATGGACGAATTATTGATGCGATGGCAATGCGCAATTATATTGCCCGCTCGAATTAGATGTCTCTCCATCAATAAAAGCTCGGAATTTTCCGGGCTTTTTTTGTGCTCCAAGCATTTAATTTATCCAACTCCAGTCTTATATTAATCTGCAATACTTATATACTTTTAGCTTATAATAACGAAATCATTGTTATCTTCTTAGGAAATAATCCATCGAAAATACTATTAGTTCGACACTGGTTGAAATGCTTGTGCATAATATGTGCGGGCATACAATTCTGAAAGATGCAACAACCGGAAAATGTCTGGAAGTAAATACAGCACACCTGCAAGTGTATGGGCTTAGTCAGGCAAACCAACTGATTGGTTCGACTGTATGGGATGTAAATAATTTCATGAATAAAATGTGGCGGGATAATGCACTTCAGGTAGCTAAATTTGATGAAGAAATATTACATACCGCAAAGCCCGTAATTAAACCATTGCGTGTGTGGCTAAATGTACAAGGAATGGTGTGGGCGCATCATATGGCAAAATATCCGGTAATCAACAACAATAAGCGCGTTATCGCAATACTGGGAACCTCAGATGATTTGACCACAACATTGGAATTAAGCAAATTATATCAATATTATTGTTATTTTTATCAAAATCGCAAAACAGCAATTGCAAAATTCTTACAGCATGTCGGCATATTCAATTATTTTGAAATCATGCCGACACACGCTGAAACAATGGTATTAATTGCTAAGAAAAAATTCATTCTAAATAAATTGATTGCGCAATACCTGAATATCACTGAGGGCACTCTAGAGTCTCACATAAATCGAATAAACCGTAAACTAAAACTTAGCTACCTCAATGCAAACAATATTTTGTTGGATATGAAGATCATTCCATAGGGCTATATAAAACCATTCTTTATAGTCCAAATGTTAATTAGCAGAATATAGTTTCTTAGTAAGCATTACATTAACATATAAATCCTTGGCAAAATTTAATAGAGACTCTGACGCAGACATCCAACAAGCATTAGAAAAAAATATCTAGCGGTCATAAACATTCAAAACTTAATGTTTCACTTAAAAGTATGCTGCAATTACCTCAAAACAATAACAATTCCAAGTATAATCAGCACTCCACCAGAAATCATACTGATATATTTATAATTATTCGCTATAGGAATGCGGCTAAATATAATGCAATAGCTTAAATTAAAAAGTGTTGCGCCAGCACAAAATACCATCCCCAAGATAACTATTCCCCAATTATGATGGTAGTTTTTATCAATAAATTGCGGTAAAAAAGAGAGAAAAAACAACCCAACTTTAGGATTCAACGCACTAACCCAGAAGCCCTTTATAAATAAATTTGCATGCTTGCTATCGACTGATTCATTATTAGCTAAACCGCGATCATTCCTCTTGCCATAGGTATTTATTCCTAAATAAATCAGATAACAAGCCCCGCCAATCTTTATAGCGGAAACAACAAAAGGAAATTGCTCCAAAAGAATTGTTAGTCCTACGAAAGTAAGAAAAACATATCCCAAATACCCTACCGCAAGTCCTAAACTACTCTTTATAGCACCAGACATCCCGCTTTTTAAAAAATTAGTCAAGACAAATACGACATCAGCACCCGGTGTTGCGTTTAGAATGAGTGCGGTGGTTAAAAATAACCACCAATTTGTAATTCCAAACATCTTAACTCACTTCATCATGATATTGTTTATAAAATGTATCAACCACATAAAATAAATTGTTAATAATCTTCTCCGTACTAAAGGGATTTAATAACACCATTCGCAAACAAAGTTTACCCTGAAGTCTCGGCAATGAAACAAAAAAACCGCTGTTCAACAATTGATTATGTAATTTGCTGTTAATACTATCATCTTCGCAATTGGCTAACTTAATTCTGAAACAACAAATGTTAGTTTGTGGCTCCATTATCAGCTCAAGATAATCTCGTTGTTTGATCGCTGCTAAACAAATATCCGTCAAAGTATATCCATACTCAATTAATTGACAATAACCATCCTTGCCAATTGCAAGCAGTGAAAGCCATAATTTCAAAACCTCGGCATTATGACTGCCCTGAACCGTTATTTCACCAAGATTTATAAAATCTTGCTGTTCTTTCATATATGGTGCCGAAACCCGAAAACTATTTACCATTTCAGAAAAATCTCTAAATAATACCATTGATGAAGTTTTTGCAACATATAACCATTTTTGAGGATTAAAACTAATTGAATCAGCCAACCCAATACCATCTAACAATTGCTTACGATTGTTCACAAATATTAGTGCTCCACCGTAAATAGCATCAACGTGAAACCAAAGATTATTATCTCTCGCTATGACCGCAACTTTCGCTAACTTATCGATACTTCCAGTAATAGTTGTACCTACCGTTGCAACGATTGCAATCGGAATATATTCATCCACTGAGTAGTACGCAATTTTTTGCCTGAGATCATCCAAGTCCATTTGAAAATTCGAGTCTATCGCGATTTTAATTACATTTTCAGAACCAATCCCGATTAACATTGCCGCTTTACTTACCGATGCATGTGCTACTTCTGAGCAAAAAATTATTGGGATTTGCGTTAGTCTAGTTAGATTGCCATGGGTTAATTTCAGTTTCTGATTCCGCGCCACAACCAGCGCTTGTAGATTAGCCAAACTACCACCGCTAGTCATGACACCTCCCGCGGTTTTTGGTAAATTGAATAAGTCACAAAATTCGTTAATAAGCCCATATTCAAGCTGAGTTAAAAATGGTGACATCTCTAGGCTTAGCATGTTGTTGTTAATTGCCGCCGCAATCGTTTCACCCAAAATTGCATAAGTGTTACTTATACTATCCATATGCCCAAGATAGTAACTACTTGACGGATTCATACTATATTCATATAATGTTGCCAGCTTTTCTTGTATATTTTCTAGGCTCATACCCAATTCAGGAATATTAAAATTATTCTCGGCAAATATCTTTAATTGGGGATATGGAGGAACGTCATCTGCGTGACACAGGTAATCCAATAGCTGTTTAATAACATTACCAAACACAATCTCGATTAGCTCTCGATTCTGGCTATCTGGTGCAATAAAACAATTTCTAATTTGTGAATCCAACATTGTTAATCACCATAAAAATATTCTTTTAAAATTTCTCGTCCAACCCACTTTTTTATTCAACAAGATTGTGGGGAACCCATAATTTTAATGGTACTTCATAGTTATTTCATCTAGGCATTACCTAGAGCCTGTTTAAAATCTTTTAGTAATGATAATTATTACGTATATTTAGTCGATGCTAAAAAAGCCCATTTCAAACCCAACCATAACTATCTTGTTGGGTTTTTGTTTCCCCTTGAACGCAAAATAGCCAGCCAATTATCAGGTAAAAAATACCCGCAGGATCATTTTCAGGTTATACGCAATTGCCGATAACGTTGCATTCAACTTATCTCCGGCAATACCTTTTAGGAAATTACGACCCAAACCACATTTTGATTTGCTTAATCCGATGGTTCCTTCAAATTCGGCTAATTAATGATTATTTGACGGGAATGTCAGATAATTTCGCATGCAATCTCTATAAGAAATTACGTGGGGTTGAACAGGTAACATTCTAGCTTAAAAACTAACGAACTAGATTTTGAAGTAATGAAAGCCCTGATTTTTCCGGGCTTTATTCTTTAATACTAACATACAACCAAACGACATGTAATAGAATCATTTTAATTGGAATGATCCAGAATAATCTGCCATTTATTATTAGTTTTTTGGAAAATTAGAGATGTGACACCATTATATTCTTTACTTTCGGTAACCAAATGCCATTTCCCGGTTAAATAAGCATGGCTACTATCTATGGGATTAATATCTTCTATAGTAATCTGAAGATGCCCCATTCCTTTTTTATCGTTACCATATTTTTTCTTATAATGGTCATAGGAGTTTTGCCAGCCATATATAAATTTATCACCAGAGATAAATAGCGTTTTGTCACTATGTACATAACCATCCATAAAACACTCCAGATCGCCATTATTCCAACAGGTTAACGATTGACTCATTGCCGATGAGACTTGTTCACGAATTTTCTGGTTCTGCAAAGAAGTAATATCATTGGCATAAGCATTTACCCCGATTACAAAAGTACCACAAATAATTAACAATATTTTCTTCATCGTAATAACTCCCTGATAAATTTAGATAAATAACAGTAACTCTCAAACAACTAAAATAGCATCAGTTATAATGATAAGCTAAATTAGCGCTAATTTGTAGTTAAATCTTAGATATTATACAATAATATAGTACCCATAGTTTACTGTAGTTGATATTGTTCGCCCTATCGTTACGGCTACTACTTTGTCGGGTAGCCGATGACTTAGTTAAAAATTTCTGATGTATGATTATTCTCAACCAATCAATTTATGCTAAAATTCCAAGCATTATAAACATAAACACTAGGTGAATCATGAAAAAAATTATCGCCGTTCTGCTGGGGCTCGCCATCGCTACTACCGCTCAAGCACAGCAGATCAAAGTTGCCTCAGTTGAATTTAATCCGCAATTTATGCAATTAGACAGTAATATTAGCGGAATAGTCGATGCGATTATTCCCGCCGCCAAAAATGGCGCCAAATTAATTGTCCTGCCCGAAGCCGCCACTACTGGTTATATCTATAAAGACCGTGCCCAAATTGAACCGTACCTCGATACCATTCCCGGCAAAACTACAGCGGCAATTGCCAAAATTACTCACCAGTACCATACTTATGTAGCAGTTGGCATGATCGAGAAAGATTCAACAACCGGAATGGTCTATAATTCAGCGGCGTTAATCGGACCAGATGGCTATATCGGAAAATATCGCAAAAATCAGCTAAACCCAAGCGACAATCTCTATGCCTCACGTGGTAACCTATCATTTCCAGTATTTGACACCGAAATCGGCAAAATTGCGCTGGTAATTTGTTATGACGATATGCACCTGCAATCATTATTATTACCGGATTTACGGGGTGCCGACATTATTGCCTATATTACCTCTTCGGATATTTTGCCTAAGTTTGAGCACGGGAGTAATAGTAATCACACCACTATTGGTAATATTGCCACGCTCCCCGGTTGGATTGGCGTAAATATTGTTGCCAGCAATCGTACCGGCAACGAAAGCAATCCGCAAACCGGCGCAATTACCCATTTTGTGGGTGGCGCTTCAATTTGGGATAATAATGGTCAGCGCTTAGCTGCTGCACCAGTATCAAGCTGGACTGCTGCCGGAACCCCACACACGATTTATGCGACACTGGATATTGCCCAGCCTAGCCCGCAAAAAGACTTCTGGTTAAAACATCGGCGTCCGGAACTCTATCAGGATTATAACTACTATCGGGCACCAGTTGATCCAGTTGCCAATGATAAAGCCCAGCAAATTTCTGCGCTGTTGGTACAATACCAGCCAGAGAAAGGCAATGTCGATACAAATTATGCCAAAATTGAAAAACTGATTGACAATAGCCGTGAAGTCTTTAATTTGGTTGAGTTGCCATATAATTCATTATTGGGTAACTTGCAATTAAATCAACAAAATATCGCCACCTATGCCGAAAATCTGGGCGGACACAGCTATAGCCTAGCGGCTCAATTAGCGAAGAAATATAAAACTTTTCTGTTATTCTCGATGCCGGAAAGTTATCACGGCAAATATTATGAAACTGCGGTTTTGTTTGATTATAACGGACAGCAAGTTGGAATTTATCGTAAAAGCCACCTCAACGATCAGGAACAAGCGTGGGCAACCGCTGGTAATGATTTGCCGGTATTTACTACCGAATTGGGGCGAATCGCAATTATGTTAAATGATGAAGCGAGGATTCCGGAATTAGCGGACATGTATGCTTTGCGGCGTGCCGATTTAATTTTATTACCAGTTAGCTATAATCATAAAGATTACGGTGGTGCGGTTAATATTCCGCGCGGACTGGTACCGGATAGCAGTAATCGTGGCATGTATATGTGGTATGACATTGCCAAATATTCGCAAGCCTATACTTTAGTCAGCAATTATATTAGCGGCAGTCATGCGGATAGTGGACAAAGCGCGGTGTATTCACTGGTTCCGGAAGATGGCTATTATCCACCGAATATTGCTCCACCACAAGAAATTGCCTATTTTGCCAGCTTTACCACTCATGCCAATCCAACATTGTGGCAAAATCAACAACGCTTGATTGCCGGACGGCGGGATGATTTGGCAGCACCACTGACTTTAGACCCCAATAGTGCTTGTTTTAAAGAGTGGCTAAAAAATTCTACCAGCCGGAATTTATGTGATAATCAGTAATAAATCTTGACTCAATAACGAGGCACGCAATGCACGCGTGCTTCATTTCAACCTCAACAGCTCATCCTACCAGAAGATTAAAGCTTAAATTTCATCCCGTAGCAAAAATTATCAACAACATAACTTTTTCCCTAATCTCATAAATGGCTTTTCGATAAATAAATAAGTCAGATATGCCACAATGGAAGTACTAATAAAAACCAAAATCCGAATAATATCCAGCGCCAGATAATTGCGAAAACTATAAATTAGAATAAACGTTATCGGCATGTGCAGTAAATAAAATGAATAGGAAATTTTTCCGTAAAAAACCAAAATTTTATGTTCCAGAAATTTTGTAACTCGCGGATGATATAGCGCCAATAAGATAAATCCGATCGAGCCGATGCCCGAAGTAATATTCCGCAAATACTCATGAAAAACCAGCTGATTGCCATATGCGAAATATAATATGGCATACAATATCAAATAAATCGGTAACAGTCTTAGCTTTGCCAACCAGCAAAATTTATTGCCATATCGGTAAGTCAGCATTCCCATGTAGAAAAATAACGTATAAAAACAACTATTAGTTAATAGCGGGTATTTCCCAGAAATATACAGCCATGAAAAAGCTATAATTAATGCTACCAGCGCAGTTTTTTGATATTTCCATAATAACGGCAACAATAAAACGGAAATAATAACTTCATACGTTAAAGTCCAGACTACACAATCAAAGTTACTGCCGCTTTTGGTAACCAGTAACAACGCATTCAATAAACTATCTTTATCTAACGAAATTGCCGGAAATTGTGAATTAAACCATCCAGAATAATCAAAGATTTGGGTTGGCTTCAACCACAGATAACTAAAAATTGCCAGTGCAATGGCAGCATAATATGCCGGATAAATTCGCAAAACCCGCCGAATAACATATTTCAGATAGGAAAAATTTTGCTCTTTTTCATATGCAGAAGTTAGGACAAAACCGCTAAGCACAAAAAATAGAAAAACCGCTTCACCACCAGCAGTGAAAAAAAACCATGGTCGCAATGAGTCAAACCATGATTTATCAATCAACCACATATGGCCGCAATAGACACTGACTGCCGCCAATCCACGCAGCGAATCCAATGATTTTACATGTTTCATTGTGACAAATTTATACCTTATAACAAACCCACGCACACTCTAAACACTAGGTATCAAGTAGCTGACGTGGGTTTTAATTTAACCAAAATTGGCGGCGATTATAACATAGTTAGTTGGTAAAAATCAGACTGGTTGACAAGGACATCCAACCTTTTACACAGTATGCATTTACATTAGTATAAATGTTACCAAATTGATCATTTACCAACCCAGAGCCAATGGATCGCATTGAGCAATCATATATACCAGCAGGAAAACTGCTAAGAGGCTGCCATTGTAGATTATTCAATTGGTAAAGGCTATAAATATTGGGTTGGGTTGTTGCCGTAAATGGCACACTAAAAAAATTATAACCATTATAGTTTATCATTCCACCATTGGCGTAAGACAGATTATTCCAAGTTCCATTACTATACACGGCAAGGTAAGAAGCGCCAGGATTACTTGGTGTACCGTAATAACCTGATGCATATAATTTGCCTTGCGTATCACTGGTTAAAGAAATTATTGTCAATTCACTTGCGGGTTGTGTTAATAAATTAGTCCACGTTTTACCATCATAGCTATAGATTTGAGTA
>CAZATM010000021.1:0-2407 GCA_964488065.1 uncultured Neisseria sp. | reverse complement strand
TGATGTTACCGGGCTGGCACTAGTGCTTTGTGCCGAATTTCCACTATTACAAGCAGCTACCGCTAATGCCGCTGCCAGAGTTGTTATTATGACGCGTTTTTTCATGATAGAGTTCCTTACAAATTGGCTTTTTATATTCGGTTAAATGAGCTAGCTATGACGAAATATTACGGCATCTCGTACTCTCTTCTCAATACAAAAATTGGCATATATTTATATGCCTTTTTAATTGTTTACATTTCAAACATGGTTATTTACAATTATTCCCAGCAATGTTATTTTAGTTACTAAATCAAAAAATCACATAAAAAGGATCTATCATGAAAACTATGACAATAATTGCTGCAAGCCTTGCTGCAATTACACTATCTGGATGTATAGGAGATAATTCTACGACCGCAACCGTCAATGATCAAGTCACTCAGGCAGCCATTAATTCTTGTTTCAGCCTGACTCCGGCACCCTCAATTAGTGGCTCGCAATGGTGGGTTTCTGGCACTGTGAATATAAACAACACCTGTTCCAGTACACAACCATTAAATGGGGTAATACTCACCTTAGCTAATACATCTTTAACTATGAATGGCAGTGGTTTTACCATGAATAACTTTACGCCTTATGATAGCAGTAATGGTTTAACATTCACCTACCAAAATAGCGCAGTTGTCATAACTATTAACTCCAATGCTAGTCTTGCAGCAAAAGCTTCTGCACAATTCACTTTTGGCGGTGCACCAGGTCTATCCAAAGCACCACCGGATAATTCGTTTACCGTCTATCTTGGTTCACCAGTTGCCGTACCAACGCCAACCCCATCACCAACGGCAATTCCAACCATAGTTCCAACACCATTGCCATTACCAACTACCAACATAACTACCACTGGAAAAATCTATTATCACTTTTATCTACCGGTCGGAAATTTGAATGGTGATCATATGGTTTTAGATGGTGATAATTACACCGATCTAATTATCTCAAACATAATCGCTGGAAGTCTCTTGGCACGAATGGTTGATGAAACTTATCCGGGAATTAAATATAACCAAGATTATATGATTGGAAGCATCTGGGCGCAATTACTGCAGGAAAATATTGACAGTGCACAATATTCTCATTTAAGTGATGATATTTCTCCTAATGGTGGCGCAGTAATGGCTGGCGGGCAAGGTGGACCTTATCAACTAAATAACTATGCCGTTGACCTAATCGGTCAGGGAGCTGGGCGCGCAATGGCAAACTATGTTGCAATTCAAGCAAATATTGGCTATCCATTAAGTAGTCCACTAACCGCAGTTACTCCACCGATATTTAATAATAAATACCTAGGACCAATTCTTACCGCTTATTTTCATATCAATGATTTAATTGTAATCCATTTATTGGGCGATGGTTCTTTAGGCTATATCTCAACTCCGGTACCGGATTATATTCAATGTCTGGAAGTATCAAAAACGCTACCGGACAGTCCGTTTGAAGTACAAATGAATTATGCTTATAACGCTGGGTTCTATGCAGGACTTAATCAAGCTGCAGCGGCAATGTGTGTATCGAACCCCAGCAAATATAATCAGGTTTACAATGATTATGCCAATGCTGCCGGCAGTAGTTATAACCAATACCCATATCAAGTCAGATTTTATCTGGATGAAATGTTTAACCGCGCACCGGGTATTGCATCGCTTAATGATCACATTGCCTTTAAAACTGCGCAAATGCGCTCTATCTTTGCCAAAGTAGTCACTAAAATGGCATATACCGATAAAGTTGGAAATTATTATCTATTTACCGAAACGCAAGCCAATACTGCGTTTGATGCAGCATTGACTGCTTATAGCGTGCCGGTCACCACTACTTTTGATTTTAGCGATGCAAATCATCGTCCATCAATCTATAAAATCCTCTATGGTGCTTTTCTTAATTTGGAGAATTCAACTGGTTTTTTATTTAACACCGCTACTAAAAATCAGCTGATTTTGCTACCAGCTCCAACGCCATCTCCAACCCCGACCACCACTCCGGTACCGAGCCCAACTCCAAGCATAACGCCGAGCCCGAAACCGACAGTGAGTCCAAGCCCTTCACCATCACCGGTTCCTAGCCCGAGTCCAAGCGTGGTGCCAAGCCCAACTCCGTCGCCAGTGCCGACAGTGAGCCCAAGCCCGGTACCAACTCAGTCACCGACTCCGGTTCCGGCAAAAACCGGTACTGTGACTATCACTATGCCAACAGTGGTAAGTGCTTACAATGGAAACCTGCAAGTTCAGTTACTGAACTCTAAAGATTCCAATGCAGTAGTAGCGACTTACACTGTCAAACAAGGTGCTTCAGTGACTAGTGGTAGCTTGCCGATCAGTGATACTACCCATGCGTACAAAGTTAAACTGGTAAGCGGAATTGCTGATCC
>CAZATM010000020.1:0-7693 GCA_964488065.1 uncultured Neisseria sp. | reverse complement strand
GGAATAGGTACCCCGCTAGCATTGAATTTTTTAAAGACTTTGGGGGTTTGCCCGTGATTACCCATATACCATAGAATCCGACTAGCAGAATACATGCTGGCATTGGCCGCTGAAACTAGAGCAATCAAAATAATAAAATTCATCGCATCCGCAGCATAAGCACCAGCAAATTTATGAAAAATTAAGGTATATGGACTGGTAGTAATATTGTTTTGTTCAGCCAATTTTGGATCATTAAATGGTAGCAATAAGCTAATCACTCCAATGGATAAAACATAAAATAATGTTAAGCGCCAAAATACCAGTTTAATTGATTTAGGAATACTGACTTCAGGATTTTTGGTTTCTCCCGAGGCAACCCCAACTAGTTCAGTTCCCTGAAATGAAAATCCGGCAAATAAAAATACTGAAATAAAACCATACCAACCGGCATGAAACGGTGCATCGGCGATATGCCAGTTATTTAACCCAAACTGTGGCTGGCGATAAATGGTGAAAATTCCTAAAATAATAAAAACAATAATTACCCCGACTTTAATAAATGACAGCCAGTATTCGATTTCACCATAGACTTTTACCGAGAAAATATTGGCAATTAAGACTGCAAAAAAGATTGCCAGCGAGAAATAAACCGGATTCACATGTGGAAACCAGTAGCTCATTACCAATGCCGCGGCAGAAATTTCGGCAGCAATCGTAATTGCCCAGTTAAACCAATAGTTGTAACTCATGGCAAAACCAAAAGATTTGCCGACATACATTGAAGAATAATCACAAAACGAACCGGAGCTAGGTTTATACGTGCTTAATTCCCCTAAGCTGGTCATTAAGAAATAGACAATTATCGCCATCAATAAATACGCCAACATCGCACCGCCAGGTCCACCGACATAAATCGAATAACCACTGGCGAGGAATATTCCAGTGCCGATTGAACCGCCAATGGCGATCATATTAATGTGACGAGATTCAAGTTTTTTATTAAGTTGAGCCATATCAATAACCTTTATAAATTTTATAATTATTTTTAACACCTGCGCAAACTTGCGCAATTAAATAATATAGAAAAGTTACTTACGTGGCTTAATAAAAGAGGTATATATTTTGCAGGAAATAAAATTATAGATAAAATAGTTGATTAGATTGTACATTGATGTTTTCCTCTTGTTAGTCATTCCACACTTGTGACATGAAGATACCTTTTAAGGCACCATAATTGCGGGTTAAATAATGCAAATTCATGATAAAAAATCCTGTAATAAAAACACCATGATTTTATCATATTAATCATGGTGTTTCGTTAAAAAACCGTTGCTATAACCGTATTTGCGGCTAAATTAGTCGTCGGTGCGGCTATTCCTCAAGTGCTAATAGCTCTAAAAAACCATCCAATTCATCAACGCTATTGTAATTAATGGTGATTTTTCCGCTCCCTGAACGATTGTGTTTTACTGCCACCATCATCCCCAAGCGATCGGCAAGCGCTTGTTCTAAGCTAATTATATCCGGATCCGGCTGACTTTTTTTAATTCTTTCCGGATTGGTACCATAACGTAACTCATGCAAGATTCGTGCTACCTGATTTTCAACTTCGGCAGTGGTTAATTTTTTTGCAACAATTACTTCTGCCAGCTCAATTTGTTTTTCTTCGGATAACGGCAATAAGGCACGGGCATGTCCCATGTCCAGTCGCCGTTCCAATAGCATCTCCAAAACTTGCGGACTAAGATTTAACAAGCGTAAGGTATTGGAAATATTACTGCGGGATTTGCCGGTTACCTGCGCCAAAGCCTCATGAGTAAGTCCAAATTCATCAATTAAGCGCCGGTATCCCTCGGCTTCTTCGACAATATTCAAATCCTGACGCTGAATATTTTCAATCAGTGAAATTGCCAGCGCTTCTTCATCGCTAAACTCACGGATTACTACCGGAATTTTTTCGATTCCCGCAATTTGACTGGCGCGAAAACGTCGTTCGCCGGCAATTATCTCATAACGCTGCGGCGCTATTTTACGCACTACCAGTGGTTGTATTATGCCATTATGGCGAATTGAATCCGCCAACTCTTGCAATTCTGTTTCATCAAAAATCCGCCGCGGCTGGTATTTACCCGCTTGCAGACTGCTTAGCGGCAGCTCCTGAAGTTTATCATTAGTGTTACCGATATTATTATCATTGCTGGTTGTTGACAGCGCTTCTGCCGAACTTGCCAATAAAACCTCTAACCCACGCCCTAAACCTGTTTTTTTTGCCATAGTATATTTTAACCTTAATTACTTTAATCGTTTCAATACTTCACGCCCAAGCCGGATATACGCTTGTGCGCCAAAAGAGTCGGCATCCAACGCTACCGCCGAAGTGCCAAAACTGGGAGCTTCTGCCAAACGCACCGTCCGGGGAATTGAAGCGTAGAAAATTTTATCACCAAAATAATCAACCAATTGTGACGATACATCTACCGCGAGATTGTTGCGTTTATCAAACATCGTGCGAACCATCCCGAGAATTTCCAGCGCGGGGTTGAGTTTCGTTTGTAATAATTTGATGGTATTTAATAAATCGGTCAAACCCTCAAGAGCATAATATTCACATTGAATAGGTACTAAAACATAGCTGGCTGCCGATAAGGCATTGATCGTCAATAAGCTTAACGACGGTGGACAATCAATCAAAATATAATCGTAATCATCTTGTATCTGACTTAAAATTCGTTGTAGGCGAAATTCTCGTTTTTCAATATCAACCAATTCAATTTCAGCACCGGCCAAATGACGATTTGCTGGAAGCATGTCGAATTTACACCGATCCGATCTAACAATAATATCTCGTGGATCAACATCATTAATTAAAGCATCATAAACGGTATATTCCAGTTGATTTTTATTAAATCCGGCTCCGGTAGTGGCATTCCCCTGCGGATCAATATCGACAACCAAGATTTTTTTGCGACTAAAGGCTAATGCAGTTGCCAAATTCAGAACGGTGGTAGTTTTACCAACACCGCCTTTTTGATTAACCACCACTAGAATATTTTTTTTCATTTACGTACCAACTTTACTAAGAATCTTTTAGCATCCAAAAACGGAACCTGAATCTCAATTATTTCATTATCCCACACATCAATCTGCGCTACTTCATTAAATGCCAACTCACCTTTCAGCGCCAAAATCGAACCGTTCGCTGCCAAAAATTTGCCACTTAGTTCGACGAATAGATTTAGATCAGCAAATGCCCGCGAGGTAATTGCCATATAGCGATTTTCTATTGGCAAAGCTTCTATCCGTGAGCAAATTACTTGCAAATTGGTTAAACCTAGTTCAATTTTCACTTGTTGCAGGAACGCGGTTTTTTTGCTGTTACTGTCAATCAGCGTTACTGCTGTTTGTGGATAAATAATTGCCAAAATTATTCCCGGCACACCCATACCGCTACCGACATCTAAGACTGAAGAGTAATTGGCAAAATAACTGACCGCACTTAAACCATCCAGTAAATGGTAAATAACCATTTGGCGTGGATTATTAATCGCAGTTAAACTATAGACCTTATTCCACTTTTGTAATAATCTTAGATAGTCTAAAAGCTGCTGAATTTGTTCTTGACTTAATTTAAGCTTTAATTCGTCACAACCCTGCTGCAGTATGTTGGTTAAATCCGGCTGCACTTACAACCCCCACCGCCGCATATAATCACCGTTAACGAAGTAGCCTTCATTGACATAATTCAACATAGCGTAATCGCCCGCCGAATTACCATAACCATAGCTATAACAAAATGTTAATTTATTATCGATTAGAAAATTTTCAATCCGGTTAACTTTTTCACTGCCATAACAATTATGAGTCGCTAATCTGCCACTGGCAACATTCGAATTGACAAATTCAATTTCAGTAGCAATTACGTGGTCAATTTTATGCAAATGCGCCCAATAACGTAAATATATTCCTAAATTGGCGCTAACGATAACCAATGTATGCTTATGTTCGCGATGCCATTCGAGTTTGGCATAAACCGCTGGCTTAATATACTTATTTAATTTGCTAATAGCAAAGGATTTAGCTTTATGTTCTAAAAATACTTGTTTATAACCATGAATAAGAATATTCAAAGTAGCTTGTTTAGCTTGTTCATTGGTAATATTTTTACACCAGTAGCGCAGCAAAACTGGAATCAATTTAGGTAACTTACGTAAAAAGGTTATTTTACCAACCACAAATACTAAAAATGGAATAAAAGTATCCCGATTGGAAATTGTTCCATCAAAATCAAAATATGCTACTATTTTGCGACAGTCATCCATCAGCGCTCCCCCATATGGGCTAGTAATTCGGCTTGGTGTTCAGCAATCAGGGAATTGGTCAACTCATCCAAATCGCCGTCCATAATATATTCCAGTTTATATAAGGTTAAATTAATCCGGTGATCAGTCATTCGCCCTTGTGGAAAATTATAGGTGCGGATGCGCTCGGAGCGATCCCCCGAACCAACCAAACTTTTACGCTCAGCCGCTTCTTTGGCATGCTGTTCCCGTAATTGCGCATCTTTAATCCGGGTTGCCAATAATGATAGTGCGCGGGCTTTATTTTTATGTTGAGAACGATCATCCTGACACTCGACCACGATTCCAGTAGGAATATGCGTTACCCGAATCGCCGAATCAGTTTTATTAATATGCTGCCCGCCAGCACCCGAGGCACGGAAAGTATCAATCCGTAATTCGGATGGATTGATTACTACTTCGGAAACCTCATCGGCTTCCGGCATTACCGCGACGGTACATGCCGAAGTATGTACCCGCCCTTGTGATTCAGTAACCGGAACCCGTTGTACCCGATGCGCACCGGATTCAAACTTTAACCGCGAATACACGCCATTACCGCTGATTTTAGCTACGATTTCACGATAGCCGCCCAAATCAGAATCGGCGGTTGAAACTACTTCGACCTGCCAACCCATCCGCTCGGCATAACGCGAATACATCCGGAATAAATCGGCAGAAAATAACGCTGATTCATCACCACCAGTACCGGCACGAATTTCCAAGTAAATGTTTTTATCGTCATTGACATCTTTGGGTAATAATAACTTCTGTAAATCCATTTCCAAAGCTTCAATTTTTTCTTTGGCACTGGTTAATTCGCCTTGAGCAAATTCTTTCATTTCCGGATCAGATAGTAATTCTTCTGCAGTTTTTAGATCTTCTTCGGCACTCAGATATTCATTGAATTTTTCGACGACCGGAGTCAATTCGGCATATTCTTTATTTAGCGCGGTAAAGCGTTGAATATCTTCGGTTACTTCCGGCTGTGATAACAGCTCAGATAACTCACCCAAGCGACTTTTCAATATATTTAATTTATCAATAACACTCTGTTTCATTTTTTCTCTTTTAAATTAGATTTCTTGCCCATGAATAAAATCATTGCTTATGCAGGAATCTATTATTCCAAATCATACAAATAACTCACCATCCCAGCCAAATCCTGTCCGGAATCCTGATGTGCCGCAATCATCACCGTTGGTGTATGCAGTAATCGGTTGGTTAATTGTACCGAAAATTGTTTTAAAATTTCACTCGGATCATCACCATTTTGTAATTGCTTAACTGCTGCAGCCAATGATTCCAGGCGAATTGACTCGCTTTGTTCTCGAAGTTTTTTTATTATCGGTGCAAAGCTCCGCCGGCGCAACCAATTTTGATAATCTTGAAGTTTTAATGCAATAATTTCTTCAGCACCTGCCGCCGCCTGCCGCCGCCGTTCCAATCCAACATCAACCAATTTGGCAACTTCATCGACGGTTACGACTTCAAAATTAGCTTGTTTAGCGATTTCCCGTGAAATAACCAGCGGCATTGATAAATCAATTATCAGCATATAGCCATTATTGGCAATAGTTGGCTGCAACATTTCCAACGTCAATAACGGCTGGTTGCTGGCACAACACAATACAACCACATCATAATCATTAACCAGCGAGCTTAATTGCCCCAGCGCGCCGATATTACCACTAATTTTATCAGCGACCGCCTTGGCATGTTCTGGCGTGCGGTTTAAAACTAAAATATCACTCCAACTCAGGAAATTAAAATGCGGCGCAATTTGCTGCATCATTTGACCGGCACCGACAAACAACACTTTGTGTTTAGTTAATTTGTCTAAATGTGCTTCAACATAATTCACTACTGCATGACCCATTGAGATCGCAACATTATTAATTTCAGTATGATTACGAACTTCTTTTTCTACCGCCAGTGCTTGTTGAAATAATCCCGATAAATGCGAGCCTAAACAACTGCATTTTTCAGCAATATCCATTGCCGTTTTAATTTGAGCAACGATCTCGGTTTCACCTAAAACCATTGATTCCAAGCCGGAAATCACCCGAAATAAATGCCGGACACAATCATCGCCATGATAGACATAACTATGTCTAGCAACCGTCCGCGGACAAACATCGTGCATGGCACACAACGAATTAATCACAAAATCAATATCATTGGCAATGCAATATAACTCGGTACGGTTACAGGTGGATAGCAATAATGCTTCTCTAACGACGCCGGAATTAATCAGCCGCTGCAAAACTTCAGGAATTTCACCACTGGCAAATGCTAGGCGATCACGTAAATCAAAATCGGCAGTCTGATAATTCAGACCAAAAACAGCTGGTTGTAACATACAATAACTCTAGCGCTCGGTTTTAATATCGGTATTGATCTGTTTAATAAATTTATCATCAATACTACCACTTAAATAACGCAACTGAATCCGCGCCATGATATACTGATAGCGCGATTGTTGATAGGTTTGGAAAGTTTGATAATAGTTTTTTTGTGAATTTACTAAATCCACACTATTGCGAACCCCAACCTGATAGCCGAGTTTATCTGAATCAAGCTTGGTTTTAGCCGATTTTAACGCAGTCTGTTGCGCCTTGACAATGCTCACTCCATTTTGTACTTGCCAATAAGTGTTACGAATGTTTTGGTCAGTTTGTCGTTCGGTACTAACCAACTGCTGTCTTGCTACTTCATAATTAGCTTTGGCTTGCCGAACTTGTGCATTAACCCCGCCACCGGAATATATCGGGATATTTAACTGTACCCCAGCCGAGCCGGTACCATAACTGGAAAGAGGTGTTCCCGGAATATTGGCAAATGAGTTAACGGTTGATTCCGACATGTTTGATGAATCAATGCCACCGGTATCCTGATACTGATAATTGGCAACTACGTTTAGAGTCGGTAGATGTCCGGAAATAGCAATCTTGATATCCTGATTGGCCATTGAGACTTGCTTATCGGCAATTTTAATGCTGTAGTTACCAGACTCACCCATTTGTGCCCAAGTATTAACATTAGCCGGGGTTGGCAATACTAAATTAGTATTATCAGTCAATGGTTGAATTTGCTCCGGATCCAGCCCGGTTAAATTGCGAAAAATATTTTTCTTATAGATCAAATCATTGGTATTTTGAATTTCCTGCGCAGTGGAAGCATCAAATGCCGCTTGTGCATCGTTAACATCGGCAATGGTAACTGTTCCGACTTCAAACGATTTTTTGGCTTGATTCATTTGTTTTTCAAGTGCTTCTTTGGTCATTTGCGTCGCCCGTAGGGTATCTTCGGCATATAAAACATCAAAATACGCTTGTGACACTGTAACCATTAATTGCTGTTCGGCATTTTTT
>CAZATM010000019.1:0-68737 GCA_964488065.1 uncultured Neisseria sp. | reverse complement strand
TTCACTCATCAAATATGAACTATAAATTTCTGCATTGCATTTTGCAGTTGAGGGTTTGCTTTTCTTCTTCATCCAAGTTCCAAGGCGTTTTCGTAATATCAATCATAATATCATATCCGTTGTCAATGCGTAAGTTCTATTTACTTTGTTTGTAGCCGTTTTTATATATTTTTTACTGACATAATACATATGTCTATATTTTAGCACTCAGTTACTGAGTTTGACGATTTTGCGCGCTGATTACTAATATAAAATCAGCGTGCCATAAGGAAAAATCAATGACTTGGAGCTAAAATCTTTATCAGGCAAAACATCACATTTTAATCGCTTTGGTTTTCAATCAGCAATTTATGGTGTAACCCACATAAAAAATCATAAGAACCCACGTTTTACCCGTAAATACTTTCATGGTAGAATAGTCCGGTATGTTAGCGGGTTATGTTAAAATCATGTATTAAATAAAAATTTTGATTGGATTAAATCGACAATGATAGATAAAGACGGATACCGCCCCAATGTGGGAATAATCCTGTTAAACAAGGACAAACAAGTTTTTTGGGGACGCCGCAAGGGTGAACATTCCTGGCAGTTTCCACAGGGTGGTTTAAGCGAAAACGAAACTCTCGATGAATGTATGTTTCGCGAACTAAATGAAGAGTTGGGTTTATTTCCCGAACATGTAACAATCATTGAAAAAACCAATGACTGGTTATACTATGACGTTCCAGGAAATTGGGCTAAACAAAATTCGCGTTACCGCGGGCAAAAACAAATCTGGTATTTATTGCAATTTACCGGACAGGATTATCATGTCAATCTGCGCCATTTCTCGCACCCTGAATTTGATGCTTGGCGCTGGATCTCTTTTTGGGAACCAATTGAGCAAGTAGTTCAATTTAAACGCGATGTTTATCAGCGGGCATTGCATTATTTCGCTAAAACCATTGGAGCTTGACGATGAATAGTCCTTTTTTAAATATCCTTACCAATCAACCAGCCGAATATACTCCAATCTGGTTGATGCGTCAGGCTGGGCGTTATTTACCGGAATATCGCAAAACCCGTGAACATGCGGGCAGCTTTTTGAATTTGTGCAAAAATCCGGAACTGGCAACCGAAGTTACACTGCAACCATTACGGCGGTTTAACTTAGATGCCTCAATCATGTTCAGCGATATTCTGGTCGTACCGGAGGCGATGGGGCTAAACCTTTATTTTACCGAAGGCGAAGGACCTAAATTTGCCAACCCAATAACTAGTTCGCTGGACATTGATATGCTAAAAACAGTTGATGCCGCCAATGATCTGGCTTATGTAATGCAAACGATCAAAAACCTGAAACAGGAATTACCGAGTAATATTCCATTGATTGGCTTTAGCGGTTCACCATGGACGCTGGCGTGTTATATGATTGAGGGTAGTGGCAGCAAAAACTACGAAAAAATCAAAAGCTGGGTTTATGCCCATCCCGAATTACTGGAAAACCTGCTGGATAAAATTTCGCTGGCCGTTGGCGATTATCTGGTTGCCCAAATCAACAGCGGCGTAGATAGCATTATGATTTTTGATAGCTGGGGCGGCGTGCTTAGCAATCATGCCTTTAAACGATTCTCGCTAAAATACATGAATAAGGTTTTAAGTTATATTCATAGTCAGTTGCCAAATACAAGTATTCCAAGCATCGTCTTTACCAAAGGCGGTGGGAATTGGTTACATGATCTGTCAACCCTTAGCTGTAATGCTCTCGGTGTTGACTGGACAATCGAACTAAATCAGGCGCGGGTGCAAACCACCAAAGTTTTGCAGGGAAATCTGGATCCGGTGATGTTGTCAGTGGCAGATTTTTCGGCAATCAAACGTGAAGTGACACGGATTTTAGCCAATTATCATGAAGCCAATCATGGTAGCTATGATGGACTGATATTTAATCTCGGTCACGGAATTTTACCAACTGCCAAACCGGATAATGTAGCCTGTCTTATTGACATGGTTCACGAATTAACCAGGAGATAATCATGCCCAGCATAAATCGCGGCAAATTAGCATTACTTACACTTGGATTATTAACGGCGGTTAGCAGCTATGGCTTGCCAACCATTGGTGTTCCAAACATCACCGTTAATTCCACCACGCCAACGCCAAGCTTTATTTCAACCGACAGCAGCACCCAAACCGATGCCGCAACCACCAAGATGCTGCAACAGCAGATTACTAATTTTTCAGCGCAAATCCGCGGTTCTATTTTACAAAGCGGGCAATTTCGGGTAGTTGATGTTGACAATAATTTTGTTCAGATGCACCTGCCGCTTGAATCCGCGCCAACCACCACCGAGTCTGCTCCGCTGGTAGAATCAGCCGCAATAATTGAATCATCAGCAACGGTTGTCAGCAAACCAACGGATAAAACCACCAGCAAAACTCCTGATTATCTGTTAATCGGTAATCTCGCCGCCATAAATGCCGGTGAAGAGGTCAATCAAATTATCAATACCAATAAATATTCGGATATTTACAGCATTGATCTGGCAGTTGATTATAAACTCGTTCGCACTAACGATCGCACTATCGTTGCGTCGTTTACCGCAGCGGGGCACTCCGGTGATGTAAAACTAGTTAATTCTCCCGATCAAAAAATGCAGCATAACATCCCGCTATTGGTACAGCAAGCCGGTGCCGATTTAGCTGCCGAGGTAACCACTCAGTTGCAGGCACAAATTGGCGGCGGGAAACTCTATCTCAATAATCAGGAGTCCGCGCCCAAGGTAACTGATTTCAAAACTTATAGCGACTAGATGACTCTTAACTATCTAAAACCAGCCATGTCAGCGATTGCTGATGGCTGGTTGCCGCCGCTACAACAATCTTTACCCTTATTGTCTGCAATTGATCATAAACTGCAAGGACTCGTTGCGAATGGCGAAGTAATCTATCCGCCGCCGACAAATATTTTCCGCGCATTGGCATTACCACCAGCACAAGTGCGAGTAGTTATAATTGGGCAAGACCCCTACCACGGCGCCGGTGAAGCCAATGGACTGGCATTTGCAGTCAGCACGGGAACCAAACTACCGCCATCATTACGGAATATTTTTAAAGAAATCGCTCAAGAATACCCCGAGATACTCTTGCAACAACCGGACTATACCCTTGAAAGCTGGCAACAGCAGGGGGTTTTATTGTTAAATGCCGGTTTAACGGTTATTAAAGATCAGGCTAACTCACTGGCTAATCTTGGCTGGCACCAATTTACCGACACTCTAATCAGCCATCTAAATAAAACTAATCCCGCCTGTGTATTTATGTTGTGGGGAAATTACGCCCGCAGCAAAAAAAATTTGATCGATAACCCGCACCATTTAATTTTGGAAGCAGTACACCCATCACCACTATCGGCATCAAGGGGATTTTTTGGCTGCAATCATTTCCGCCAAGCCAATGATTTTCTCATAAAAAACTACTTATCTCCTATCAAATGGATTGGCTAGCCCAATTCAAGAGTAGTTACCCCAAATACCTGATAAATATCAACGCCGTTAACCGGGTGCAAATACATCCGCGCGGTTTCAAAAACCGGTGTCATTTTTAGGTACTCAACAATCAATAGCGCCTCTGGATTTGAATCCGGAATATCCAGATAAACGTTACCAATTTCCGGCAACAAATTAACCAATCCCACCACAAGATCCTGCGCAATCTCGCGATTTTCGGCAAATAGCGGTCCGATTTTATAGCCCTCACGACATTTACGAATCGTTGCAAACCCGCGAATATCTTCATGATCGCGATAAACCAAGGTGGTGTAATTATTCACCCACGCACGTAAAAAACTCTCCCGCGGTGCAGGAAAACCGATTCGATCAAAATCCAATAATTGCGACCAATTAACCTCCGCAACCGGGTGTAAATTCTCACGATTACGATTTTCAAGCAAGCACGGTGCCATTTTATAACGAATGTGTTTATATGCCCGGTGAAAGCCACTTTTACGATATTTGGGCTGTTGCGCTAAGACACCATCCAAACCACAATTGCGGATACTACGCTGTGCTAAGGCATACTGCCAGATTTGATAGCCATAACCCTGTCCGCGATATTCGCGGGCAACGATGTATAAGCCAATAAAACCAAATTCTTTACCATAACAAACATAGCTAATCCCCGCCACCGGTTTATCGCCGATATAGCCAATAAAAAACCCCTGTGGGTCGCTCTCATAAAAAATCCGTGCATCATTTATTCCCGGATTCCAACCTTCATCTGCCGCCCACTCTAACAACATTTCCACTTCAGCTAAAGTGGCATTTTTGATTTCCATATGCATAATTCAACTCCCGCTTTTCTGATTATTTTACCAATCGCAAATTTTAACACAAAAAACCTTGCAACTATCATCCACTATTCTAGTAAAATCATTACTAATTACCGTTACATACATTTTTACAAACAGGTTATCAACCATGGCAAAAAAACTTCCCGCTCCCAAAATAACTGCGCCGGCAACCGCCGCTGGCGGCGTCTCATCGCTTACCACCGCAGCCAAACAAATTTGGCAAAAATCCGACATAACTCATGGAATTAAAGCAGTTAAAAGCATGAATAAAATTTCCGGGTTTGACTGCCCGGGTTGCGCCTGGCCAACCGCACCGGAAGAAGCGCTGTCGGTTGAAATTTGTGAAAATGGAATCAAAGCGCTTGCCGAAGAAATCAGTCCGCAGAATGCCGACCGCGAATTTTTTGCTAACTACTCGCTTGCTGAGCTTCGTGGCGAAAATGATTATCTGTTAGGATTACATGGCCGCCTTAGCGAACCAATGATTATCCGTCATGGTGAAACCAATTATCAGCCAATTAGCTGGGATAGCGCATTACAAATAATTGCCGATCAATTACAGCAATTAGATAATCCCAATCAAGCAGCATTTTATACCTCTGGACGAACCAGCAATGAAGCGGCCTTTCTCTATCAGTTACTGGCGCGCCAATTTGGTACCAATAATTTACCGGATAGTGCCGATCTCTGTCATGAAGCCAGCGGAATCGCTTTGGGCGATACCATCGGTATTGGTAAAGGCAGTGTTAAAATTGAAGATTTTTATCAAGCCGATGCGATCTTTATTTTTGGGCAAAATCCCGGCTCCAATCATCCGCGAATGCTCAAAGCTTTACAGAAAGCCGCCGCCAATGGCTGCAAAATTATCAGTATCAATCCACTGCGCGAAGCTGGGTTAATGCGCTTTAAAAATCCGCAGCATTTAAGCGGTTTAATTGGCAATGGCAGCGCGCTGAGTGACTTAATTTTACAAGTAAAAATTAATGGTGACTATGCTTTGATTTCCGGAATTTTAAAAGCCGTTCTCGAACACGCGGCACAGCACAATAACCACGGATTGGATAAAGAATTCATTGAAACTTATACCACTAATTTTAACGAATTTTGCCAAACAATCAATAAGCTATCGTGGGATGAAATTACCCACCACAGCGGTATCAGCCAAGAATTGATTATGACTGCCGCCGAAATTTTCTGCAACTCCAAGAAAGTTATTGCCTGCTGGGCAATGGGTCTTACCCAACATCATAATGGCGTTGATACCATCAAACAGTTGGTTAATCTGCTGTTACTTGGTGGGCATGTTGGAAAACCCGGCGCCGGAGTCTGTCCAGTGCGCGGACATAGCAATGTGCAGGGTGATAAAACCATGGGTATTACCGAAAAACCTCAAGCTTACATACAAGAAGGCTTGCCGCGTGTTTTTGGAATAATGCCACCACTAGCTTATGGCGATGACACAATTACCACCATTGAAAAATTGGCTAATGGTGAAATTAAAACCCTGATTATGCTTGGCGGTAATTTACTGATGGCTTCGCCGGCCACAACCAACACTGCTAGTGCATTACAGCAAGCCGAATTGACCGTACATATCGCAACCAAGCTCAATCATACCCATCTATATCCCGGTAAAATCGGTATTATCTTACCGGCATTATCCCGCAGCGAAAAAGATCTGATCAATGATATAGCGCAAGTAGTGAGTGTCGAAAACTCAATGGGGATTGTTCATCGCAGCGCTGGTGTACTTGAACCATGTTCACCACTGCTAAAAAGTGAGATAGCAATCATTTGTGAGTTGGCAGACAAATTATTTAAAACCAGCTCGGTTACTTGGGCGGAATTCACGAATAATTACGATCTAATTCGCGAGAAAATCAGTCAGATTATCCCCGGTTTTGCGGATTTCAATCAAAAATTGCTTGATCCGGGCTGGTTTTATTTACCGAATCCGGTACGTGATCAGCGAAAATTTGTTACTGCCAGCGGTAAAGCCAATTTTACGCCCAATTTGGGAATTTCAGCTCTGCCACTTGCCGCCGATGAGTTTTTATTAATGACTACCAGGAGCCATGATCAGTTTAATACGACCATCTCCGGAATGGATGACCGCTACCGCGGAATTTACAATACCCGGATGATTGTATTTATGAATTCGGATGATATGACAGAATTAGACATCTCATCCGGTAACCAGGTAATGATACAAAATAGCGCCCACCCGCAAATGAGACTGGATAAAATGACCGTGGTTGCCTATGACATTCCCAAACGCTGTCTGGCGGGTTATTTTCCGGAAACCAATGTCTTGATTCCACTAGACAGTATTGATCCGCAAAGCCGTACTCCGACATCAAAATCAATTGTGGTGAAAATTGTAAAGTGATATAATTGGCTAACGTAATACCTTGGATTCTAGCGCGAAGTTCTTGGGGTTTGACGATTTTGCGCGCTGATTGAGAGTGTAAAATCAGCGTGCTATGAAGAAAACTCAATAACTTAGCGCTAAAATCATTATCATTCATGACATCACTAATTAAATATTTATAGCAAATGAGATTCTATGCCAAGCACGCTTAATCACCATCAACTAATACAACTCTGCGAGAAAGTAGAGCAAGGACATCTCCTTACTCACGCAGAAGTGCTGGAATTAGTGCAATTGGATGAACAGCAAGCACCAATATTATTTGCTTGTGCCGATCGGATTCGCGAGCGCGAAGTTGGCAGTGACATTCATTTGCGTGGATTAATCGAATTTTCGAATATCTGTATCCGCCAATGCCAATATTGCGGTCTTTACTGTAAAAACAAAAATGTCGATCGTTACCGGATGAAAGAAGATGAAATTTTTGAAACGGCCGAACTGGCTAAGCAATTGGGCTACCCCAGTCTGGTACTGCAATCCGGTGAAGACCCCTATTACAACGCTAAGCGTCTAGCTCCATTAATCGCGCGGATTAAGAATGAATTAAATGTTGCGATTACTTTGTCAGCCGGAGAATTTACCCGTGATGAATATCAGTTGCTCCACGATGCCGGGGTTGATCGCTATTTGTTACGCTTTGAAACTTCGGATGAACAACTATACCGCAAATTGCATCCTGATTCCAAGCTTGCTGATCGTCTGAAATGCCTTGATTATTTAACCGAAACCGGCTATCAGGTTGGCACCGGTTTTATGGTTGGACTACCCGGTGAGACTCCGGAAATTTTTGCCGATAACCTGCTATTACTTAAAAAATATAATGTCGGCATGGTCGGAATCGGTCCATTTTTATCCAATCCAGATACACCCTTAGCTACGGCTCCCAATGGAACAGTTTTAGCAACGCTAAAAGCCGTAGCCATAACCCGCCTGCTACTACCGGATACCAATATTCCGGCAACTACCGCGCTGGGAACGTTGGATAAAATCGGACGCGAAAAGGCGTTGCAAGCAGGGGCCAATGTAATTATGCCCAATGTTTCACCGATGCGCTTTCGTGAGTTATATAAACTTTACCCCAATAAAATGTGCGTAACTGCCGATCAGGGACGCGCTGCCGCCATAACTTTAGTTGAGTCGCTGGGACGCACCGTCGGAACCACTAAGGGACATGCCCCATTAAGAAGGAATAAAACCAATGCCGAGTAAATATATCGCCGATTTTATTAATGAAGCGGAAATTAACACTACCCTTGAGCAAAATCGTAACATTACCCAACAAGAGTTTGAGTCAATTTTAACCAAGGCCGAAACTGCTGCCGGTTTAAACATGCAGGAAGTTGCCAAATTATTGAATATTGATGATGAACCACGGTTAAAACAATTATATCAAGCCGCCCACAGCGTGAAAGAGCGTATCTACGGTAAACGGATTGTAATTTTTGCACCACTTTATGTCAGTAATTACTGCGTCAATAAATGTTCCTATTGCGGCTATAGTTGTGACAGTGGCATGGCGCGCAAAAAACTAACCCAAGAAGAATTAATCGAAGAAGTAAAAACTCTGGAGGCAATGGGGCATAAACGCTTGGCATTGGAAGCTGGCGAAGATTTAGCCAATTGTGATTTTGACTATCTTCTAGAATGTATTAAAACTATCTATTCAATTAAGTTTAAAAATGGTGCCATCCGCCGGATTAATGTCAATGTAGCCGCAACTACTGTCGAACGTTTCCGCCAGCTCCACGCCGCCGAAATCGGTACCTATATTCTCTTTCAGGAAACCTACCACCGCGAAACCTATGGCAAAGTACATATCAAAGGCCCCAAACATGATTATGACTGGCATACTACCGCTTTTGACCGCGCAATGGAAGCCGGAATAGAAGATGTCGGTGCCGGCGTATTATTTGGTCTTTATGATTACAAATTTGAAGTTCTTGGCTTAATGCAGCACGCTGCGCACCTGGAACAAAAATTTGGTTGTGGTCCGCACACCGTCTCGGTACCGCGGTTAAAACCCGCAACCGGTGTCGATTTGAGCACCTATCCGCATATGCTTAGCGATGCCCAATTCAAAAAAGTAATTGCCATTATCCGGCTAGCGCTGCCTTACGTCGGGATTATTTTATCAACCCGTGAAAGCGCCGAATTACGTGAAGAAATCATTGAATATGGCGTTTCTCAAATCAGTGCCGGATCTTGTACCGGAGTTGGCGGCTATAGCGAACACGTTAGCGGTAAAAATTCCATCATCAATACCGCTCAATTTTCGGTCGAAGACGAACGCAGTCCCGATGAAGTTATTTATAGTTTATGTAAATCCGGCTATTTACCAAGCTACTGCACCGCTTGTTATCGTCAGGGACGGGTTGGCGATCGATTTATGGCACTAGCCAAAAGCGGTGATATCCAAAATGTTTGCGGACCAAATGCACTGATGACTTTTCAGGAATATCTTTGCGATTATGCCAGCGAAGAAACCCGGATTGAAGGCGAGAAGTTGATAGCAGCAGAGGTTACGCTAATTAAAAACGAGAATATGCGTAAATTGGTCATTGCCCAACTGGAAAAAATCAAATCCGGTAAACGCGATTTATATTTATAACGGCTGTTACGCATGATAAAATTTTAACGCTAAGTTATTGATTTTTCCTCATGGCATGCTGATTTTACACGCACAATCAGCGCGCAAAATCATCAAACTCAATAACTTTAGCGTCAAAATATAAGTAAGTACGTAACATCAGCCTATAGTTAATACCACAACAATATTGGAAATTATTATGACTGACAACAAAATTAAACCGGAAGATAACAGCGCTCAAAATCAATACATTGCCTTTCAAAACAATGACGGCAACAGTTTCGGCACTCCGCGCGGGATCCGGCTGCATATCGCCATTTTCGGTAAACGCAATGCCGGTAAATCCAGCCTGATTAATGCAATTACCAACCAAGAGTTGGCGGTAGTTTCAGCGATTGCCGGTACTACCACCGATCCGGTATATAAATCAATGGAAATTGCGCCAATTGGTCCAGTGACTTTGATCGATACCGCCGGTATTGATGATGAGGGAACGCTTGGTGAATTACGGGTTGCAAAATCACTGCAGGTTCTGGCAAAAACCGATCTGTTGATTTTAACGGTAGCTGCCGACAGTACCCCAGATGAGTTTGATAGCAAAATAATCAGCGAAGCCCAAAAACGCAATATTGCGGTAATTGGTGTAATTAGCAAAATTGATCTTGAACAAAGTAGCGTTGCCGAAGAATGGTTCAACCGCCATAATATAGCATTTGCTAAAGTTAACTCACCCAAGCGGGAAGGAATTTTTGAGTTAAAACAATTAATCATTCAAAGCGCACCGACCGATTTTCTTCCCGATACCATTGTTGGTGACTTATTACAACCATTGGATAGTGTGATTCTAGTCTGTCCGGTTGATGCCGGCGCACCCAAATCACGCCTGATTTTGCCGCAAGTACAGGTACTTCGCGATGCCATGGATGCCGGTGCCATTCCGATTGTGGTAACCGAGAAAGAACTGGCGAGTGCTTTGCAACGACTGACGATTCCGCCACGGCTGGTTATTACCGATTCGCAGGTCTTTGCCAAAGTTTCGCAAATTGTACCACCAGAAATTCCATTGACCTCGTTCTCTATCTTATTTGCCCGCTACAAAGGAAATTTACGCGAATTCTTACAGGGTGTTGAGGCAATCAATCAATTAAAGCCCGGTGATAAGGTTATGATTGCCGAAGCATGTACCCATTATCCCAGTCATGAGGATATTGGGCGGGTAAAAATTCCCAATTGGTTGGAAACTAAAGTTGGTGGAAAATTAGATTTTACCTTTGCTGTTGGCGGCGATTTTGCGCAAGACTTAACACAATATAAGTTGATCGTGCACTGTGGTGCATGCATGATCAATCGCGCAGAAGTGCTCTCGCGTCTAGCTCGTTGCAAAGAAGCCGGGATTCCGGTGGTTAATTATGGGGTACTGATCGGGCATATTACCGGGGTACTAAAACGGGTAGTTGCACCATTGGTCAATCTCAAATAAAATGTTTTTATAGCTAAATCAGCAGAGCACTAATATGTTATACGAAATCGCACAAATTTTGCTGGCAACTATCTGTGGTCTAGCCATTGGGTTTGAACGGCAAATTCACGGTTCGCAGGCCGGGTTACGAACCTACAGTCTGGTATGTTTAGGTTCCTGCCTATTTGGGATAGTCTCAACGCATGCCGCTGGTGCCGCCTATTACCAAAGTGTTGCCGACCCAACACGGATCGCGGCGCAAATTGTCAGCGGAATTGGTTTCTTGGGCGCCGGAATTATATTTAAAGATCGCAGCCGGGTTCATGGCTTAACAACCGCTGCCAATATCTGGGTAACTGCGTCAATCGGTTTGGCTATTGCTTTCGAAATGTTTATTATTCCACTAATTACCACGATATTGGTCATTTTAATTTTATCGTGTAACCGTTGGAAAATATTTACCTATCTAAATAAGCGCTTTGGTGCCAATCCCTACCCGGATTTGAAATCCGATGAATAGTTGACTGTTATTGCGCACGCATCTATATTTTAGCACTAAGTTATTTGATGATTTTTCGTGCTGATTGCCAGTATAAAATTAGCCTGTCATGAGGAAAATTCAATAACTTAGTGTTGACATGCACTAATATCAGTAATTAAATTTTTCACAAAAAAGATGGTCTTATAAGGATCATCTTTTTTATTGTAACTTTCCAGCGATTAGAATTTCCAGCCGGAAAAATGGTTAAAAACTGCCAGATTTTTACTAAATAGCTCCTGTTGCTTTTGTTGCAGGGTCTTGATAAAATCAGCATTTAGCTGATAAATTTCATTGGGCTCTCTAGCCTCCAACAAACTTTTGACATAATCGCTAATCTCATCATTAACCTCGACCAAATTATCCAAGCATGAGCTTAAAACCTCATGATTTGTCGCAGTAATTTTTTCAATCGCTTCCTGAACCAATCCCCATCCTTGGGTATAGTTGCTAAAATCCGCTAATTCAAATTTACCGGCAAATCCACTAGCTAATTCTTTTAAACTAGCCATAAAATCCAATGGATTAATTGGTGTTTCAATACTCAGCGCAACTGTTGGTTTAACTGGCGTACTTGTTGCTATAGGCTTTTCTGCCAGAGGTGCAGCAACCGGAGCCTCTTTGGCAACTGTAGTAGTTACCTCTGCCGCTACTGATTGGGTACTTTTAGCTGTCGTCGGCTTGCGCACTGGCGCTTTCTTAGTACCAACTGCTTTTTTTTCGACACTTTCCTGCTCAGCAGAAATAGACTTACGTAATGAAGAAGTTAATTTGCTTGCCATAATATTCACCATAAAAAATCTAATTATTGTTTTACTTAGTATTTTTAAACACCAAGGTCATTAATCTAAAAAATACACCACTAACATCAATCATAAATAAGTATATTCTTAAATCATCATAAAAACCTAAAAATCGGATATATCACCATCTAAAAATCTCTACCGACAAATAGCCTAACCCAATAACTCATGAATTTCCGCGACCAAATTTTTTATTTCCTGTTTTGCCTTGGGATTGTCCATGTCCAAAACGGTTCCACCAAATGCAGCCGCTTGCCGGTACGCCGTCCGCTGATAAATATCGGTAGTCATTTTGCTAAACTCAAATTCTTCAATTAAACTCAAAGCTTCCTTAGAAATGCTGGCATTACTCTGACACATATTTGCCACCAACCGCGCTTGTAATTTTTCGTTGATGTCACTGACATTGGTAATTAATTTTTGAATCGCCACCGCCGCCCATAAATCGGTCGGACTCGGTACCACCGGAATTAACGCCAAATCGGCAACTAATAACGCCGATGCGGTAAAACTACTATCAACAGCAGGTGGGCAATCAATAACGATATAATCATAGTCAGCAAGATATTTTTTTATCTCACGATTAACTTTCTCAGCAACATTAGCCAGGCTCATTACCGCGGCGGGAAAAGGTTTATCATCGGGACTACTTGATGCCCAACGTATTGCGCTTCCCTGTGGATCACCATCGATTAACAAGACTTTGGCATCATTACCAATAACGCCAGCCAAATTCATCGCCAGTGTCGTTTTCCCACAGCCACCTTTTTGATTGGTTAATATTACAACCTTTGCTGCCATTAATTTTCCCTAAAATAATTCCATAAATCGGTTACCAAGCAATATGTTATCACACTATTAATCCCATAAAAATAAAATAGCGCTTAATTTAAATAAAAAATCAGAGAATACTCTCTGATTATAGTTGATTTTTAACTAATTCAATAACTTGATAAGGTTTCAATTGACTGGTATTAATGGTAATATCACTTACCGCCTCATAAAGTTCCTTGCGACTCTCATAAAGGTCGTTTATTTTTTTATGTAAATCCTGATTTGCCAATAATGGACGTTTATTTGGTGATTTAGCCAGACGTTTGACAATAACATCCAAATCAGCAGTCAATTGCAGTACCAACCCCGCAACTTTAATAATCGCTTGCCGGTTTTCATTACGAATCACACAACCACCACCCAAAGACAGCACATAATTGTCATAAGTTGCTAAAACCTGCAGTAGCGCTTCGGTTTCACGGGCACGAAAACCTTCTTCGCCCTCAAGTTCAAAAATTGTCGGAATGTCAACACCACAAGAAACTTCAATAAATTTATCCAAATCAATAAATTGCTTCTTTAATTTCTCGGCTAGGTGCTTACCGATTGTAGTTTTACCAACCCCAGTTATTCCCACAATAATAATATTTTTAACCATTGTCATTATCCAAACTATTAGCAATAATCCGCGGAGTTATAAAAATCAACAACTCTTTCTTATTATTGGTGATCATCTGTGCTTTGAATAGCCACCCCAAAACTGGAATATCCCCTAAACCAGGAATTTGCTCCTGTACCTTGGTTTGCTCATCAATATAGATTCCACCCACCAAAATAGTTGAACCATCTTTGACCCGAACCTGAGTATTAACACTATTGGTATCAATTGATGGCGTTCCTTGTACCTCCAGCTTGGTATTCGGGGTATCTTTCTGAACTTTAACATTCAACAGAATATAGCCATCATCGGTAATTTGCGGCGTAACATTCAACGACAAAGTCGCATTAACAAATGCCACATTGGTATTCCCGGCACTGGATGCTTGTTGGTAAGGTATTTGCACCCCTTGCTGAATATTGGCCGTTTGATAATTAGCAGTCATAACTTTGGGACTAGAAATTGTCCGGCCTTCACTTTGCAATTCTAAGGCATCAACTTCCAAACCAATTAAGGTATTGCTATTTGGTGCAAAAATACCGGCCAAAGTCGCTCCATTGGAGATACCGAAATTTTGATTGACATAGGTTGACGGTGATGCTGAAATTGAATTAATCCCCGCCTGATTAATGGTTACCCCATTTTCTAAGGTATTGGCGAAGGTAAAACTACCACCGACGCCGGCAAGAAGCAGGCGCGTACCCAAATCTTTCTCAAAATCACTATTGGCTTCGACAATTCTGGCCTCAATCAAGACTTGCTTGACTGGTATATCGATTTTTTTAATCAAGTCCTTAATCGCATTTAACCGTGATGGCGTATCGTTAACAATTAAAGTATTAGTACGGGTATCAATCAAAATGCTGCCACGTGAAGATAATAAACTAGCATTGTTGCCTCCATAAGTTAAAGCGCCAGCCTGAGAGGTTGGATTGCCACCCGTTGCCGCCGAAAAATTACCACTGGTAGTACCTTTTTGTTGAACCATTGACTGAATAGTTGCTGCCTGAGCATATTTCAAACGAATGGTTGCAGTATCCAACGGCTCAACCGCTTCTTGTGATTTATCACTGTCTTGCTGTAGTTTACTTAAGGCGACTAGCTCTGATACCGGTGCTACGCGAATAACATTGCCATCGCGTTTCATTCCTAGACCTTTAGAATTAAGAATTATTTGCAATGCCTGATCCCATGGAACATTATTCAATTTTAATGACATAGTTCCAGTAACACTATCACTAACCAAAATATTATAACCACTAAAATCCGCTAATAATTGCAGCAACGCGCGCACATCAATATTTTGAAAATTAAATGATACCCGATTGGTTTTGGCATCGGTATTTAAATTAGGAATAGTCGTTGTTCCATCATCACTGGCTTTACGGATATTAATAATCAATTTGTTCTGCAATTGATATAATGCATAACTCCAAACACCGCGATTCACCACATTAATAATTAATTGATTATTTGAACTTTTAGTATCAACATATTTTATTGGTGTATCGAAATCAGTTACATCTAGGCGTTTTAGCAACTCCTGTTTATAACCAACCCCATTTAAGGTTACAACTAAACGCTCACCTAAGCGTTCATCTTTAACATTAACTTTAGTATCACCTGAATACGGTATTTCAACTACTCCACCACCATTGTCATCGCGAGCAAATTTTACATCGTTAATGGTAATTGCACTACTGCCTGTACTAGATGATTTACTGAGATTTATTAATCCAACATTTTTACTAGTCATATCTGGTACAGCATCTTGATCACTAAAGACCAAACCATATATATTTTTAGAATTATTCACCTGATAACGATATTTTGCTCCACCAACTACCAATATCCGAGTTTTACTACCTACTGTCACAATATCAACTTCGCGAATAAAGCCACTGGTAAACATATATTGATTTTGACCGCTGGAGTTGTTAATATTATAAAAATCAATGATTAGATCATTTCCAGCCACAAAAACTTTAGGCGTAGTTACCGCAGAATTAAATACCAAATTCACCGTTTGATTTTGCTGGGTAGTATTATTGGTAACGTTAGTCAAATTTAATGCTGAACAAAGCCCTGTAACTAGACTAAAGAAGATAAATAAGATTAATTTTTTCATTTTGCTTGCAATTTTGGTAAATTTTTAGTTTTTGGCTGATCAAGATTTAAAAATAATTTATTAATAAAAACTTTGTTCCCCTGCACTTGCAACTCATCAATTTGAACATTTTTCTGCGAAATAACCACTACTTTACCATTCAAAATTTTATCTCCAACTTTAACTTTCAGGGTCTCATACGGCGACTTTAAAAAAGCATAATCGGTATTCAAATAATGCATATAACCTACCATCTGCAACTGCGATAGATTATAGTTATGCAAATCACTATCTGCCTCGCCGGTCAATCGAGACTGATCAAAAAGATTATAACCACTCTCGATCTCTTTATAATTAACTTCCGGCAATTTGAATACCGGCAATTCCGGAGGAATTTGCACCACTGGCGAAGCACTTATTTTTTTGACTATTTCACTCAAATCATCAATATCGGCGTAAACAAAATTCCACGCTAATATTAGAAAAATAAAGATTTTTTTCACATTAGCCACGATAAAAAATTGTTAACACAAAGGTTGCATTGATTTTTGTATCATCAATTCGCGATATTTTTAGATTTTCTATTTTTATAACCCTTGGTACCCTAGCAATTTCAAATATAAATCTAACCAAATCATCATAATTTGCCGATAAATTTATATTAAATGATTCAGAGGAGATTTTAACATCTTTGACCCCGCTAGCATCAATCTTTGCTGCATTCTCTGGATTTATCGGCGAAAAACTGGCAATTGCAACATGATCATTCTCCGCCAGTTGATTAATCTGGATTAGTAAATTTGGCAATTCATCAGAGAGAGGGAATTGTTGCAAAACATTACTTTCCAAACTGTCTAACTCAGGGAGCTTTTTCTCATATAGTGGTACGCTTTTTATTAATTGGTACTTAGTTATTAAATCAGTTTTTAAAACTCCTTCTTCACTAATCAATTGATCAAGATTGGTAGCCTGCTTAGAAGTAAAACCTTTATAAACTGCATAGGTTAATCCAACCGTGATGATTAGGCATGCCGCAACTATTGATCGAAACCGCCATAAATAAAAAGGTACCAATTTAATTTTAGATTTTTTATCAGCCATGACTTAACTCAGCAACTAAATTTGATTCAATCCCTGCCGTAATCACAAAACTATAAACATCGCCATTACTGGTATTATTTGAACGCAAAATTGGTGATCTAAAAATTCCTTTATTATTTCTCAAACGATCAATAAAATCGGCAATATATAATGGGCTAGCAGCATTACCGTTAAAAGTAACTTGGGTCCCGGACAAATCAATTTGTGAAAAATAAACATGATCCGGCGTAACTTTACTTAAATTTTGAAATAAAGTAATCTGATCATCTCGTTTATCCTCAATTGTTTTCAACAGTTCCAACTGCTGTTTAATTATTTTCATGCGACTGTCAAATTCATTAATTGGCTTTAAGCGATTATTGGTAATTTCGATGCTAGTCTGTAAATACGAGTTGCGAGTTTTTTGATGCATAATTTTGACTTGATAATAAGAATATATCAGCATATTAATAACTAACGCCATTAATACACCAAAAGATACCATAATTATTACCCGCAGTTTTAGAAAATGTAATTCTTGCGTGCGATAGCTATAAAGGTTAATTCTTGTCAAAGTTTTGCCCCCATGTTGCCAAAGCAATTGCTGTAAATAACCGCATTATTTCAATTTGCGATAAATTAGGATTGCTATTTGCCAATAATTCAGAACCAATAAAAACTTTTCCTGGTGAATTAAGTTTAAAATTTTCAATTACTCCTGGAACCAAAGCATTGCCACCGATAAAATATAGGTCAAGATCATCTGCTAAATTCATTTTCCGCTCAACCAATACATTTGATTTAACTAATTGAATTAATTTTGCAACATCATAAATAATTGCATCCGCTAATTTTTTAAAATTGTATTTGGTAGCGCTTGTTTGCTCAAAAACATAATCGCAGACGGAGTCAATTTTAGCTAAATTTAGCGCATTCGGATCACTGGTAATTATTTCTTCCAAAAATGAAGAATAGTTAACACTTATTTCATTAAATGAAACTAAGCTCTGTTGAAATAATACATAGGCACGGATTCGAGTAGTACCAATATCAAAAATGATAAAAGGCGTTTCCATCTTGGATTTTTTTAATAACAAGGTAAACAAATATTGTATCGCAAATGGTTCGATATCTATTGCTGCAACGCTCATTCCAGTCATTTGAATAATTGCCTGATATTCTTCAATTTTTTCTTTACGTGCCACTACTACCGATAATAATTGATCTTCATATGTCTGACTAGTAATTGTATAATCAAAATCAATATCTTCAGTGTCCAATTCTTTGATTAGGGATTCAAAAACAAAAGTATCCAATTGATGACGCGATTTAAATAATGGCGCTTTAATTTCTTTAATTATAACCGAATTATATGGTATTGCAATCGCAACCTGCCTATAATCAGAGTTTAAGCTTTCCCATTCAGTCCTTACGATTTCTGAAACTACATCAATATTGTTTATCGTGCCTTCAGAAACTGCATTTTTTTCCAATGAAGCAATTTTATAGCGATTTATGGTTAAACTCCCACGTTTAAGTTCGACCATTTTAATCGCAGTGCTGGCAATATCTATTCCAACACATGGCGGAGTTACATAACCGACAAATATTTTTTTGAGCGCTGTAAATAAATTTAATATAATTTTCATTATGTCTCTAAGTAGCTAAGCATAGATTTTCTGCAACAATTTTACCATTAGTATCTAAAATTAACTGGAGTTTGATAAAAAACTTTTTACTGTCATTAAAAAAATAGCCAAGCATTTAAGCTTGGCTATTTTATATAAGTAACTGTCTAGATTACTTAGCAGCAGATGCTTCTGGAGCAGATGCAGCAGGTGCTGATGCTTCTGGGGCAGATGCAGCAGGTGCTGATGCTTCTGGAGCTGACGCAGCAACAGGAGCAGATGCAGCAGGAGCTGATGCTTCAGTAGCAGATGCAGTAGCTTGTGAAGACTGTTCGTTATGAGAACAAGCAACCAACGCAACGCCAGCAACCAAAACAGCTAATAATTTTTTCATATTTTTACCTTTCAGACTTAATAATTTTATACGTATAAAAAACCTAGCAGATATTTTAGCATAGTTTTATTTGTTTTAGCAAACAAATTATGTAATATAACCACTAACTTACTAAACTCGCCGCGATTGTTTGTGCATAAAATCAACAGCTTTAAGTTGCGCAATAATTAACTCCAGCGCAGCATAGGCCTTGACATCATCCTGATCCAATGAAGCACCAGAACGCTGTAATTTCTCTTCAGCCAAACGTTTCTGTTCCAAAAGTTTGGCTTCATCAAGATCATCAGTACGCTCAACAATATCAGCAAGAATTGTCGCCCGATTGCCTTGAATTTCCAAGAAACCACCAGAAATTACATATATTAACTGAAATTCCTTTTGCGGTAACTTGAAACGCACCATACCGGGATTTAACTTACTTATTAATGGAATATGATGCGGATAAATTCCCAGCTCCCCCTCCGAACCTGGTGCTACAAAAAAATCCACCTCTCCGGAAAAAATTTGCTCTTCTGAACTTACCAGCTCAACTTGCATTGTACTCATAATGCCTCCATTAATTCATTTTTTTGGCTTGTTCTACAGCTTCTTCAATTGAACCAACCATATAGAAAGCCTGTTCCGGCAGACTATCGTATTGACCATCTAAAATTGCTTTAAAGCCAGTAATCGTATCTTTTAAAGATACATACTTACCAGAAGAACCGGTAAAGACTTCCGCAACAAAGAATGGTTGTGATAAGAAACGCTGAATTTTACGAGCACGAGCCACTACCAGTTTATCTTCATCTGATAACTCATCCATACCCAAAATCGCAATAATATCACGCAATTCTTTATATTTTTGTAAAGTCATCTGCACGCCACGAGCTACATTATAATGCTCTTCACCGACCACTAATGGATCTAATTGACGCGAAGTAGAATCCAGTGGATCTACCGCAGGGTAAATCCCTAATGCGGCAATATCCCGACTCAATACGACGGTTGCATCCAAATGGGCAAAAGTTGTTGCAGGAGATGGATCAGTTAAGTCATCGGCTGGCACGTATACCGCTTGAATTGATGTAATTGATCCAGTTTTGGTTGAAGCAACCCGTTCCTGAAATTTACCCATTTCTTCGGCTAATGTTGGTTGATAACCCACCGCTGATGGCATCCGTCCTAATAATGCAGATACTTCAGTACCGGCAAGTGTATAACGATAAATATTATCCACAAACAGCAATACGTCTTTACCTTCATTACGGAATTCTTCCGCAATCGTCAATCCAGTCAAAGCAACACGCAAACGATTACCTGGCGGCTCATTCATTTGTCCATAAACCAGTGATACTTTATCCAATACATTAGACTCTTTCATTTCATGATAGAAGTCATTACCTTCCCGAGTCCGTTCACCCACACCTGTAAATACCGAATAACCACTATGCTCAATTGCAATATTCCGGATTAATTCCATCATATTCACGGTTTTACCAACACCGGCACCACCAAACAAACCAACTTTACCACCTTTAGCAAACGGGCAAAGCAAGTCAATCACTTTAATTCCAGTTTCTAACAATTCAGTAGTTTGTGAAATTTCATCAAATTTTGGTGCTGATTGATGAATTGCTCGCCGTGCTTCAGTTGGCACTGGTCCCATTTCATCAATTGGATTACCCAATACATCCATAATCCGACCCAGTGTAGCAGTACCAACCGGAACCGAAATCGGCGCACCGGTATTAACCACATCCAAGCCACGCTTTAATCCATCCGAACTACCCATGGCAATTGCCCGCACAACACCGTCTCCCAACTGTTGTTGCACTTCCAATACCAAGCTGCCACCATCAGAAAGTTTCAGCGCATCATATACCAGAGGTACATTATCACGGGGAAACTCCACATCGACTACTGCGCCGATAACCTGGACAATTTTTCCTTTTACCATATTTTGTATTCCTACAATTAATTACTAAACAGCCGCTGCACCGGCGCAAATTTCTGCCAATTCCTTGGTAATTGCTGCCTGACGCGATTTATTATAAGCAAGACTCAATTGATGAATTGCTTCACCAGCATTATCGGTTGCCGAACGCATAGCTATCATCCGTGCTGATTGCTCAGATGCCATATTATCAGCTAAACATTGATAAATAACCGATTCAATATAACGCCGAACTAATTGGTCAAGAACTTCCTCTGCCGAAGGCTCATAAACATAATCCCACGGCATCTTACTTTCAAGTTTCAAATCACGGTCACTCAAAGGTAAAATTTGTTCATAAATTGGCTGTTGCTTCATGGTATTTATAAATTTTGAATAAATAACATACACTGCATCCAATTTTTGTTCATAAAAATCACGGAAGATACCGGTTAATGGCCCAATTAATTTTTCCATATGCGGAACATCACCAAGACTAACAGCAGAACTAACAACCTTTGATTTCAAGCGATTAGCTGCCATTAAACCTTTTTGACCTAAAGTACAAACTTCGACCTCAATATCTTGCGAATGATATTCGCGCAATTTTTCGGCAAATAATTTGATCGCATTGGTATTTAATCCACCGCACAAACCTTTATCGGCAGTAATTAAAATAATACCAACCCGTTTAATTTCTTTAGGTTGCCGTAAAAAAGCCGAACCAGTACTTGACTGAGGGTTAGCTTGCGCCAAATGCGCCATAACTTCACGAACTTTTTCAGCATAAGGTCTAGCTTGCCGCATCCGGTCCTGAGTCTTACGCATTTTTGATGTTGCCACCATTTGCATAGCCCGGGTAATTTTCTGAGTATTCTGGACACTTTTAATCTTGGTCCGAATCTCTTTTCCAGCCGCCATGTTATATCCTTAAAAAGTTAAATTTAAATTACAAAAGTAGATTTAAATTCGTTTAACGCTTTAGCTAACAACGGTTCATCATCTTTAGATAAGTCGCCACTTGCTTCTACACGGGATAACATTTCAGCACAATTTGATTGAGCATAAGCCATAAAGCCGCTTTCAAAATCTAAGGCCTTATGTACTGGAATATCTTCATAAATACCAGTATTAATCGCGTACAACGTCAACGCCATTTCAGAAACTTTTAATGGTGAATATTGTTTTTGCTTCATCAATTCAGTTACCACTTGACCATGACGCAACTGTTTACGCGTAGCTTCATCCAAATCAGAAGCAAACTGTGCAAATGCCGCCAACTCACGATATTGAGCCAATGCCAGACGGATACTACCACCTTGTTTTTTAATAACTTTAGTTTGCGCAGCACCACCAACCCGTGAAACCGAAATACCCGGATTCATCGCCGGACGAATACCTGAGTTGAATAAATCAGTTTCCAAGAAAATCTGACCATCAGTAATCGAAATTACATTGGTTGGTACAAATGCCGATACGTCACCAGCTTGAGTTTCAATAATCGGCAACGCGGTTAGTGAACCGGTTTTACCTTTTACTGCACCATTGGTAACTTCTTCCACGTAATGGGCATTAACTCGCGCAGCTCGTTCCAATAACCGTGAATGTAAATAGAATACATCGCCAGGATAGGCTTCACGACCAGGCGGACGGCGTAATAGCAATGAAATTTGCCGGTAAGCAACCGCTTGCTTAGATAAGTCATCATAGACAATTAAAGCATCTTCACCAATATCACGGAAATATTCACCCATCGAACAGCCGGAATAGGCTGCCAAATATTGTAGCGCTGCAGATTCAGAAGCCGTTGCCGCAACCACAATTGTATGCGCCAGCGCGCCGTGATCTTCAAGATGGCTAACCACATTGGCAATTGAAGAAGCTTTTTGCCCAATTGCAACATAAATACAAGTTACGCCAGTACCTTTTTGATTGATAATGGTATCTAAAGCTACTGCTGTTTTCCCGGTTTGGCGGTCACCAATAATCAACTCACGCTGACCACGACCAATTGGAACCATCGAATCAATTGCTTTTAATCCGGTTTGTAGTGGCTGACTAACTGATTGACGTGAAATCACACCAGGTGCAACCTTTTCTACCGGAGCAGTTAAGTTAGTGTTAATTGGTCCTTTACCATCAATCGGACGACCCAAAGCATCAACTACCCGACCAACTAATTCGCGACCAACCGGCACTTCAAGAATACGACCAGTACAAGATACTTCGTCGCCTTCTTTAATGTGCTCATAATCACCTAAAACTACGGCTCCGACAGAGTCGCGTTCCAGATTCATTGCCATACCGTATACATTTCCAGGGAATAACAACATCTCTCCCTGCATAACTTCTGATAATCCATAAATACGAACGATACCATCGGTAACCGAAACTACTGTACCTTTACTTTTGTAGTTACTGCTATTTTGGGTACCATCAATTTTGGATTTAATGATATCACTAATTTCAGAAGGATTTAATTGCATGAATCACTCCTATTTTATTTTGTAAGTTGAGTGGCTAATTCATTTAGCCGCCCTTTAACGGATCCATCAATAACTTTATCATTGATAGTAATTTTAACACCAGCCAATAACTCCGGCTTTACAACGATAGTTGCAGTGATTGTTTTATCAAATTTTTGCGAAAGAATTTTTTCTAATTCTTCTTTTTCGCTCAAACTAATCGGATATGCCGATTCAATTACTGCATCGCTACGTTTTTGATCATCAAGATATAACTGACGGAATAAAGCATAGATTTCGCCCAAAATCATAAACCGATCATTTTCGGCAAGTGTTTCCAGAAAATTATTTAATTCTCCAGAAAGTTCTTTACTTTTCAATAAAGATTTCACTACCTCAATTATCTGCTTACTTTCAACTTGTGGATTATCTAAAATTTCCAAAAATTGTTTATTTTCGGCAATTTGTTTTAACTCATCCAAGGTGTTAAGCCAAATTTCCTGCTGATTTGCGTCCTTAGCCAAGCTAAACAGAGCCCGAGCATAAGGGTGGGCAATGACACTCATTTCTGCCATGATATTTTATAACTCCGCTTTAAGTTGTGCCAGAATTTTCTCATGCCGTTTAGAATCAATTTCCTCACGCAAAACTTGCTCGGCACCACGGACTATCAAATCAGAAACTTGCAACCGCAATTCCTCTTTCATCCGCACTGCCTCTTGTTCTATCTGAGATTTAGCATCAGAGAGAATTTTTTCAGCTTCTATTCTGGCGCGATCTTTTGATTCTTCAACTACCTGATTAGCACGTTTTTCAGCATTGGCAATAATTTCTCCGGCGCGCAATTGAATTTTTTTCAATTCGGCAGCTATTGATGCTTCAGCATCCTGTAACTGTTGCTTACCTTTTTCCGCTGCAGCTAAACCATCAGCAATCTTACTTGCCCGCTCATCCAGCATTGAGCTGATTGGCGGCCAGACAAATTTCATGGTGAATAAAACCAATATAATAAAGGTTATAATTTCACCCAACATCGTTGCATTAATATTCACAGGGAACCTCCTTAAATATTAATAACTAATTAATGTGCGTTTTTCAGTAATTCTAATGCTGTAGACAAAATAGGATTACTTGTCATTAACCAGAAAGCAACACCAACACCAATCATTGAAATCGCATCCAATAAACCAGCCACGATGAACATTTTAATCATCAAACCAGTTGCCAGTTCAGGTTGGCGTGCTGATGATTCCAAGAATTTACCACCAAGAATACCAAAACCGATTGCAGTACCGCATGCACCCAAACCAATCAGTAATGCTGCTGCAACTGCTGTTAAACCAGAAATATTAGAAATAATAGCTTCCATTAAAGGCTCCTAAAAAGTTAATAAAAAGAAAAACAAAACTCAATCCATCATTAATTTAGCCTAAACCATATAAAATGATTTAGACCATCGATTAATGATGTTCAACAGCTAAACTTAAATATACCACCGTTAACATCATAAATAAAAATGCTTGCAGGGTAATAATCAAAATATGAAAAATTGCCCATGGTGCACCCAATACCCATTGCATATACCACGGCAACAACGCGATCAAAATAAAAATCATTTCACCGGCATACATATTACCAAATAACCGTAGTGCCAAAGAAATCGGTTTGGATAATAATTCAATCAATTGGAATAATAAGTTAAATGGCATCAACCATTTACCAAACGGCGCAGTTAATAGTTCTTTTGACCAGCCACCGATGCCCTTGGCTTTAATACTATAACCAATGATAAGCAGCAACACTGAAATTGACAACGCAAATGTCATATTGACATCGGCAGATGGAACCAAGCGCCAGTGGGTTTCGGCATGACCAGTGTTAGAAAGTACGACATTGACAATGTCAACCGGCAATATATCCATAAAATTAAACAAAAATACCCAACAGAAAATAGTCAATGCTAATGGCGCAATTAACTTACTTTTATGATGATAGGCATCTTTTACCTGACTGTCAACCATCTCAAAAATCAGCTCAATAAACAACTGAAATTTACCTGGTTTTTCGATTTTAGCTTTACGGGCAACAAAAATAAAAGCTATCAGAAAAATAGCTCCTAAAATCCACGAAGTTACCAGCGTATCAATATGAACAGACCAGAAACCACCGTCACCGGTAAGTGAAATTGTATTAAACGTCAAATGGTGATTTATGTACTCAGTAGGAGTTGGCATATTTCCTCCAAAGATTATTTTTTAAACGATGAACCAAATATACTGGTCCAATGTCCACTTAATGCGATAATATATACCGAAAACAGAACACCTGGCGATAAATTTTTTATCATTGAAAACACCAGCAAAAATCCAGCGCCATTTACAATGAACTTGATAATCATAGCAGTCTTATGCTTTTTATACGTCAGCAGGTAATTTTCAACCTTTTTACTAATCGTAAGCTTAGCATATACAACCGTTGGAATAACTGCCAGTAAAAGTCCTAATATACTGGATATTATTACTATTTTACTTTGATACCATAAAGACAGTGCTAAAACCGCAAAAGCGCCCTGAATTATTTGGTATTTGATTACCCGAATTACAACCGATTTAAAATTATCAGCAATATTATAGTCCACGATTATAGCACACACAGTAATGGTTTTTAGTACAAATCACTAGAGTTTCCGCCAAATTGTACCATTTTTACCATCTTCCAAAACAATACCATTTTTTAATAACTCATCACGAATTTCATCTGATTTGGCAAAATCCCGATTTGCCCGTGCCTGATTGCGAAGAGCTATCATTGAGTTAATATGTTCATCATTTAAACTAACTCCGGATTTAAGATATGCTTCCGGATTAGAAATAAGTAACCCGATTAAACCAGCTAAATTTAATAATAAACTTGCTAATTGAGCGCTATTTTCGCTATTAACTTTATTGAGTAATTCAAATAACACCGCAATCGCCAACGGAGTATTAAAATCATCATCCATGGCTTGCTTGAATTTCTGCGCATACTCGTGTGACCAATCAATTGAAGCCGGATTTACCGCTAGTTGATAATTTTTTAAGCTTTGATAAAATCGTGTCAAATTATTTTTAGTATCAATAAGGCTATCGTGTGAAAAATTTAATGGACTGCGATAATGGGTTTTTAACATAAAAAAGCGAATTACTTCCGGATCATATTCATTTAGAACATCCCTTAAAGTAAAAAAATTCCCCAATGATTTAGACATTTTTTCATCATTGATATTTAAAAAGCCATTATGCAACCAGTAATTGGCAAATTTACAATTATTGTGTGCTTCACTTTGAGCAATTTCATTTTCATGGTGCGGAAACTGTAAATCCTGACCACCGCCATGAATATCAAAATTCTTACCTAATAAATCTTCCGACATTGCCGAACATTCAATATGCCAACCCGGTCGACCTTTACCAAAAGGCGAATCCCAAAAAGGTTCTTCCGGTTTAGAAGATTTCCACAATACAAAATCTAGTGGATCTTCCTTGTATTCGTCGATATCAACCCGTTCACCAGCGCGTAAATCACCGATAGTTTTACCGGATAACTTACCATAATCAACAAACTTATGTACCCGATAATAAACATCGCCATTTTTAGCCAAATATGCGTAACCTTTATTAATGAGATTCTCAATAATAATAATCATTTGCGGAATAAATTCTGTAGCTTTAGGTTGGATATCCGGTCTTAATATTCCCAAACGATCAAAATCTTCATGCATATACTGAATAAAGCGCTCAGTCAATTGATAAATTGACTCATTATTCTCTTGTGCACGTTTAATAATCTTATCGTCAATATCAGTAATATTTTCAACAAAGATAACTGAATATTCACTGGCAATGAACCAGCGGCGGATCATGTCAAAAACCACTGCCTTACGCGCATGTCCTAAATGACAATAATCATAAACTGTTTGCCCGCAAACATACATTTTTATCTGATTGGCGGTGATTGGTTTAAATAATTCTTTTTTCTTAGTTAAAGTATTAAAGACTTTCATTTATTGCTTACCTGCAAAAAATAAATAGTTCCGCCTGCAGCGGAACTATTTATTTTGCTTTAAAATATTATTTTATTTTGATGCCTAAATTTTTAAATTTACGATAAAGGTGGGCACGATCAACACCCGAAACTTCAGCAATTTTAGTAATATTACCTTTTTGTTTACTCATATGATATAAGAAATAACGCCGCTCAAGATTTTCTTTAATCGCTTTTAATTGATTATTTAAATCTAACGTAATAATTTCAGAAATATCTTCTAAAATGCCTTCACTATTGGTTCGTTCTTTAAGAATATGTTTATCAACTAACGGCAATAACTTACTTAAAGATAGCGGTTTTTCCAGAAAATCCCGCGCACCGATGCGAATTGCTTCCAACGCACTGGTAATTGAAGCATGCCCTGACATCATAATCACTGGAGTAGTAATTCCATTGGATAAGAATCTTTTAAACAATGAAACACCGTCCATATCCGGCAGCCAAACATCCATTAACATTAAATCAAAGCGTTGCTCTTTTACAATTTTATCAGCTTCCAACGCATTTTCAGCCAATTTTACCACATATCCTTCATCTTCCAGACATTCTCGCAATAATTCACGAATACCCAGTTCATCATCAACAATTAATATTGTTTTTTCCATTTTTCGGTGACCTATAAAACTATGTCCTGATTAACAAGTGGCAATTTTACTACAATATTAGCTCCATTGTCATTAAATACTTCTATTTTTCCATTATGTTCGTCAATAATTTTTTTTACAATTGCCATACCAAGACCACTACCTTTTACTCCTTTGGTAGTTCGATAAGGCTCAAATAAATTTTCCATTATGATTTGATCAAATCCATTTCCATTATCCTTAATATGAATTTTCACCATTTCATTTTCTTGACAAATTGATATATCTATCTGTTTATTTTCCTGATTTTCAATACTTTCCATTGAATTTTTTAATAAATTATGAAAAACTTGCCGCAATAAACTAGAATCAGCCATTACAAAATCTTCTTGATTTGGTAATAAGTTTTTAAATTTAATAAAATCAATATTTTCATATAAGGTTAAAAATTGTTTGAAGAAATATATTATTTCCATTTTAGATAAATTCGCTTTATTGATATTAGCAAAATCTCTGAATTTATTAACTAAAGTTTTCAAATCCTCAACTTGAATAATGATTTGTTTTATCAATCGTTGTAAGAAACTTTGATCATCCGGCGACAATTTAGGTAATAATTTCATCTCAATCCGTTCAGCCGAAAGCACTATCGGCGTTAATGGATTTTTGATTTCATGAGCCATTCGTTTGGCAATATCTGCCCATGCTTGATTTTGTTTAGCCTTAATTAAATTTGTTACATCACTTAATAACGCCATATACAAGCTTGCATTATTCGATTCAAACTTAACCATCCGGATAAAAATATTTTTAATATTTTGCCGACTGCGAACAATGACATTTTCTTCCCAATCACGATTATTGCGTCCAAGATTTAATTTTATTAAATCAATTAAATCCTCTAAATGTGGATATGTATTACTCCATAAATCAATATTAATATTTTCTAAAGATTCCAAATCAATATCTAATATCTCAGCAGTTATCAAATTAACATTTTTAACATTAAAATCTTCATCAAAAACGATAATACTCAAACTGACATTATTGATTAAATTTTCTAGATAATTTTTATATTCAGTAATCTGATCTTTTTGAAATTTCTCAAGTCGCCGAACGCGCTCAAGATTGTGACTCATTTCATTAAATGAGTTTATTAGTTGTGATAATTCATCTTTACCTTGAAAAGAATTATTATTTTGGAATAACCCCTGTTTAATTGACTCAATATTCTCAATTAGATTGGAAATTCGTTTGATTAAATACTGTGAAAAAAACATCGACAACAGTACTGCAATCGTAATTGACAATAAAACACTTATGATTAGCGTACTTGTATAAACATCTTTTAAATGATCTTTATTATTTAATAACCCTAAATATAAATCCTTATTTTGAACTAGCTTGGTATTATCAACCCGAATAAAGTCTGGTGCGATTTGCGTTAATGCAATAATTCGGTTATTTTCATAAAACTGATAATAGTAAAATAAATAATTACCACTATTATCTTTGTTAATTTCATAATAGTAACCCGAACTTTTAATTTTAGCAACTACGTATTGTGGAAGGTTAGCAATGAAATATTTTTGATCATTAGGCTTATCCTGTAAAACTATTTTGCCATTCAAATTGTAAATACTAATCGCACTAACATCAAGAATATTTCTTAATTTTACTAAATCAGCCTGTTCATCTTCTTTTTTAACTAATTTAAGATATTCACCAGCTATTACCGATTTTTTACGCAATTCCTTGGAAAAATATTTGATACTTTCTTCAGCAATATTGAAACTATTATCAAATAATTCTTCAATTTGCGGATTAAATAAACGATTTACGGTATTATCAATAAAATAGTTGGCAATTTTGATATTTATTAATGATGGAATAACAATTACCGATGCTAATAGTAAAAATAGTTTTTTAGTTATAATAGAACCAAAGACATAATTTCGGCGAAAAAATATTTTATAGAGAAAAAAAGAAATCGTCACTAGCAATAAAATTTCAATCAATCGATTAAGCTGGATAATCTCTTTATAGTCACTTAAATACAACATTACATCATATTTAGAATAAACCGTTACATAAAAATAGCTAAAGACAATTAATATCAAAACAACCACAAAAAAACCAACATTTATCTTTTTCATAATATATTTCACTTTTTACAAATTAAAGCATAATATAAACTATCGCTATTAATAAATGGCAGAATCTGTAACTCATCAATCACGTAAAAATCGGTAAGATTATTTTTAAACCATAAAATATTATCCTGATTTTCTTCATTCAATAATGAACAGGTTACATAAAGTAAATAACCATTCTTACTAAGCATTTTCCAGATATTAGTAACAATTTTTTTCTGTAACTCGGTAAATTTAAAAATATCTTTATCTGTACGATTTATTTTAATGTCTGGATTACGCTTAATAGTTCCGGTTGCAGAGCAAGGAACATCAGCTAAAATAAAATCAAACTGTTCCCCATTCCACCAATCATCGTTTAAAACATTAGCTAACATTAATTTAGCGTTTAATCCCAAGCGGTGCAAATTTTGCTCAATTTTTTCCAGCCGACCATAATCAATATCGCTAGCAACGACTTTACAATTAAAATTTTCTAATAATTGACACGTTTTTCCACCTGGTGCTGCACAAATATCCAATACTTTATTTGGTTTAATTTTATTTTTATTTAAGATATCTACTATATACTGTGCTGCAATATCCTGAATACTAACTATTCCATCTCTAAAGCCAGGAATAGCATCAACTTTCACTGGTTTACTCAATGCAATTTTATTATCTTTGCTAACGAATTCCATGTTATTAGTTTTTAAAAGTTCCAGATATTTATCATGTGTTATTTTGCGATAATTTATTCGTAATCCGAGTGCGGGGTGAAAATTTAATCCTTCTAAAATTGCTAAATAATCCTTTTTATTTTGAGATTTTAATTTATTAATTAACCAATTTGGTAAATTATATTTTAACGAATAATCTGTATTTATTTTTGTAACTAACTCTTCTTTCTTTCTAAGATAATTACGTAATACACCATTAATAAAAGTCTTCAATGATTCTTTTGCTGATAATTCATAACTTAGATTTACTACATCATTAACTATTGCATATTCTGGTTTATTACTATAATCAAGTTCAAATAATGCAATTTGCAAAACCATCCGCATTTGATTATCAATTCTTTTTGCTAGATTATCTATTATAAAATTAATTTTAAAATTATTCCGTAGTACTCCAAAACTAATATTTTTTATTTTTGGAAACTCTAAGTTATCACGATAGTTATTAATTACATCATTAAGATTTTTACCGTTATAAACCAAACTTAATATTTCGATAATTATTAAATAAGTATTCACAATTTATTCTTTTATAAATGTTTCATATGAAACAAAAAACCTCTACTATCAAATAGAGGTTTATATGTTACCAATAATTTTCAACGGCCATATTTCCAGGATTACTTCTTTTTGAAACCGTCATTCCACGTGCCGCTAATATTTTACGTGTATCATCAACCATATCTGGATTACCACAGATCATGATTCTACTATTTTCTAATGATAATTTTAGATTAACATATTCTTCTAATTTATTATTTTCAATTAAATTGGTAATTCTACCATATAAATCACCGCCTGTTTGCTCGCGAGTAACAACTTTAATGTAAACCAATTTATCTTTAACCAATTCACCATAATACTCATGGGTATAAAATGCATTGATTGTATCTTGATAGGTTAATTCATTAGCAGTCCTTACACAATGAACTAAAAAAATTTTTTCATACTGTTCCCAAATATCAAATTGGTAAAGAATTGAAATAAATGGCGCTAATCCAGTTCCTGTTGACAATAACCAAAGGTCTTTACCATTTTCAAAACGATCCGTAGTTAATAAACCATAATTAGTTTTATCAACTAGAATTTCATCACCAAACTTAATATCTTTAACAATTTGAGTAAACTCACCATCTGGAACAATTATTGAATAAAATTCTAGTTCTTCATCATAATCAGCAGATACTATAGAATATGGACGCCAAACAATACTATTATCGGCTTTTTTTAATCCTAATCTTGCAAATTGTCCAGGTATGAATTTATATGCTTCATTGCGCGAAACTTTGAAGCTTAATAAATTATCAGTCCATTGCTTAGTATAAGTAATTTGTTCAGTAGTATATTTATTTTCTTTAGACATATTAAACACCTTTATAAACAAGATCATATTTTAACATTTATTAATTAATTAAATAATATATAATTTATTATAGTTATTATTAGACATTTTTTTGTTAGTTGTGTTATTATTTGATATTATAACAATTAGTTAACAGATTGATATCTTATTATTAACAGCCTATTATCTTAATTGGAAAAATGTTAATTAAATTTTAGCTTAAACAGAATATGTTAATAATTAAGAGTTATAAACATTATTTATTTTATTTGTAAACAATCTATTGTGGATAAATGTGTTTATATAATTGAGTTTTTTTAGATATAATATAATAGCCTTTTATAAAAAATAAATTATATTTTAAAGGTGATTTTATCTAACATATTTATAAAAGTTATTTATAATCAAATTTTAATTAAATATAAATTTTAAAACTTTTACTATTTATAATACTATTAATATATAATTTATTATTACTATTATTGGTTTAATTTTCTGTTTATAACTAGAATATTCTATATATAACAATATAATATATTAAATTTATCTTATTGATAAATACGATTTTTTTAGGAGTTTTATTGTTAATAAAAAATTTATTTAGTCAAAAATTGTTTATATCTTTAGGTTATTTACAAGCTATTTGTCAGATATTCACATTTATCTGTTGATAAGTGTTATTACCTTTTGAAATGATTTATTTTCTTAGAATAATTTTAATAATATTAAAACTAATTAAAACAAAATAATATAATAGATTTAAATTTTTTATTGTTTAATGATATGCTTGGAGCTTGCTTGCTAAGCTTAAAGTAAGCGAGAAATCATGATAGGTTTTAGCTATTTGGTCATACTTTGTAGCTCATTGGGGCTTAGTAATGAGGTTCTTAGATAACAATATGAGTGATGACATCTAATATAGAATAAAATAAATACTGAAGTAAGTATGGGGTAGTTTTTTTAATACATTAAAGTTTATGATTGAAAATCAATAATATAATTAGGATTTATTTATGGTTAAAGTTTTAGTAGTCAGGTTATCAGCAATTGGTGATATTTTTCATACTTTTAGCATTTTGCCGGATATTAAAAATGCATTACCTGATTGCCAAATTGATTGGTTGGTTGATGAAAGCTTTGTAGAAGTAGTTAAATTATCGCCATTGGTAGATAAAATAATTGGTATTCCTTTAAAAAAATGGAAAAAAAACAAAATAAGTTGGTTACTTAATCTTATTAAATTTAAAAAAAATTTAGTATTTAAACATTATGACTATATTATTGATACTCAAGGATTAATAAAATCGGCGGTAATTTCACGATTTTTATTTACCGGTAAATTGTATGGTTTAAATATTAAATCTGCTAGAGAATGGCCGGCAAGTTTATTTTATGATTATAAATATTTTGTTGATCAAGATAATATTGCTGTCATAAGATTGCGTGGATTAATAAAAGAAATATTTGATATAAAACAATTAGATAAATTAAATTTTGAAATAACTGCTGTCGATACTTTTGTGCTGGGTTATGGCAATTACATTATGTATTTGCATGGAACTTCCAAAGAGAATAAAAAATGGGCATATAATAACTGGCTTAATTTAACTCATTGGATGATGAAAAATACTGATTATAATATTGTGTTAACTTATAGTAATGATCAGGAATTGGCTTTTGTAACTAAATTAGCTAACGAAGTGAATAATTCTCGTTTAATAGTGGTTGATAAACTTCCTTTTAACCAATTAGCGGTTGTAATTAATAATGCCAAATTAATAATTGGTGTTGATACCGGATTTACGCATTTAGCTAATTTATTAAATAAACCATTGTTAGCAATATTTTTAGCGACAAATCCGAATTATGTTGGCATAATTGAAAACGAAATAGCACATTTATTTGGCGGGTTGAATAAAACTGTATTACCTACTGAATTAATTGAATATATTACTGAAAATAAATTATTGGAGACTAAAAATGTTTTTTCCAGTTAATAATGAAATGTTTACTTCACCTGAAAAATGTATTAGCGAATGTGATAAACAAATTGCATTTGCCAAAGGAATTATAACTCATTTGGAACAATATGTTGTACAATTGGAATCTATAAAATTAATGGCTGAGTCAACCAAAAAGATTCAGGATATTAATCCATTTGGTTCAATGTTGCAGCAATTTATGACTACAACTAAGAAAGATTGATAATGCGGATAATTTATTCGCTGTTACTGTATTTATTAGCTCCGTTTATTCCATTCTATTTAAAAAAACGTGGAAAAAAAAATCCAGATTATTTAAAAAATTGGCATGAACGATTTAGTTGTAAAATTTACAATAATAGTAACAAACCACTAATTTGGTTACATTCAGTATCAGTGGGTGAAACCAGAGCAATGCAAAAAATGGTATTTTTATTAAGAGAGGGATTTCCAGAATACCAATTACTGATTACCACCATGACCCCTACTGGGCGTGCTACTGCTAAAAATTTATATCCATCGGTAATAGTTCATTATATACCATATGATTTGGATTTTTGTGTTCGGAAATTTTATCAGATTTTTAAACCTAAAATCGGAATTATTATGGAGACTGAAATTTGGCCGAATTTAATTCATTATGCTGATAAATATAAAATACCGCTATATTTGGTTAATGCACGGCTATCGGATCGATCTTATCGTGGTTATCACCGGTTTAAATATTTTATTTTACCAATTATTAATAAATTTTCAGCTATTTTATGCCAAGATGAAAATAGTATGAATAATTTTAAAAAATTAGATTACAATGGAACTTTGAAAACTATTGGTAATACTAAATTTGATTTAATTATTACTAAAGAAATCGTTGAGAAAATAGAGCAATTTAAAGAATATTTTTCTCAACGTAAAGTAGTAACTTTTGCTTCGACCCGAGATGGTGAAGAAAAGTTAATTTTAGATAGTCTTTCTTTAGAGGAAGATGTTTTATATTTATTTGTTCCGCGTCATCCGGAAAGATTTCAACTTCTTGAGCAGTTATTAATTGATAAAAAAATTAATTATCAGTTGCGATCAAAAAATCAGAGGATTTTAGCTACTACTAAGGTTGTAATTGGTGATTCAATGGGTGAAATGCTGGCTTACTATGCTATTAGTTATCTGGTGGTAATTGGCGGTAGTATTAATGATTTTGGTGGACAAAATCCCTTGGAGGCGATCTTTATGGATGTTCCGGTTATTTTTGGCAATTCTATGTTTAATTTTGCGGAAATTGCTAAAAATTTATTAGCAATGAATTGTGCTATGCAATTTAATAATATTAGTCTACTAAATGAATTAATTAATAAATTATTGGTAGATTCTACTTTGTATAATGAATTGCAACTAAATTGCAAACAGTTTATTAAAAAATATCAAGGTGCTTCGCAAGCAGTAATTGATAATATTGCTGGAAATTTATAATGTTTCATATGAAACAAATTGGTTTAAAATGACTACTCAAACAATAATTTATAAATATAGCCAAGTTGATAATAGTGTTGTTGTAATCGAGCAATCGGATATAGTTGCCGACGAAGCAGCATTACAATTGTATATTATTTATTATTCAGATAATAAACCGCATAAATTTCATCTTACTACTTTAATGCGGAGTTTTGGTGATGATGAAGATTTAATTATAGGTTTACTGTTTAATGAAAATATTATTAGTAATTACTCACAAATAACTTCGCTATCAAAATTAGGTAAAAATAATGAAAATTTATGGAAAGTAGAATTGTCGATAGACTGTAAATTTAATCCGCAACAACATCAGCGTAACTTATTGGCAACGGCTAGCTGTGGTGTATGTGCACAAGTTAATCACCCAGATGTTAGTGGCGAACAAAAAACAGTGGATCATAATATTAAAATATCATTAAAAAATATTTTATTTATGGCTCAAGATTTTGGTAAATACCAACAGGACTTTAAGCAAACCGGTGGAGTTCATGGGGTTGCTGTTTATGATTTAGCTGCCAATTATATTGTTTCTGCCGAAGATATTGGTCGCCATAATGCCTGTGACAAGGTAATCGGCAAGTTATTAAAGCAAAATCTACTAACTAATGCCAATAATTATTGTTTGATTTTTAGTAGTCGAATTAGTTATGAGTTGATTCAAAAGGCACAGCAGGCTAAAATTAAAATAATATTAGCATTAGGTGCACCCTCGAGTTTAGCGATTAAATTAGCGCAACAATATCAAATTACATTGATTGGTTTTATTAGAAATAATTCGTTCAATGTTTACAGTGGCCACGAAAGGATTGAATGATGATTTTAAGCGATAATTTCTCGCGTAATTTTCATTATGTGCGTTTATCAATAACTGACCGCTGTAATTTTAAATGTCAGTATTGCTTACAAAATGGCTATCAAGGTACCGGTCAACAGCAAGATTTAACTATTGTTGAAATAGAAAATTTGGTTGCAGCATTAGTTGAGATGGGAATTTGGAAAATTCGTTTAACTGGTGGTGAACCAACCGTAAGAAATGATTTGACTGCGATTATAGCGACAATCCGTAAATTTCCTCAAATTACTGAATTATCTCTGACTACCAACGCGTATCGACTTTATCGACAACTGGATGAATATTTAGCTGCCGGATTAACTGGTATAAATATTAGTGTTGATAGCCTTGATCGGCAACAATTTACTAAAATTACCGGCGTAGATCGACTTGATAAAATTTTACCGGTAATCGATCGTGCTTTGGCGTCATCATTGAAATCGGTAAAGATTAATGCGGTTTTATTGAAAGATAGCTATCTTAATGAATTAGAGCGGTTTAGTCAATTATTAATAACTAAGACATTAACGGTAAGATTTATTGAGCTAATGGAAACTGGAGATAATAAAGAATATTTCAAACAAAATTATATTTCAGCTAACGAAGTAGCTAACTATCTGGAAAGTAATAAGTGGATGAAAGTTCCACGTTCTATTGCTGCAGGTCCGGCACAAGAATTTAAGCATGATCAGTTTAGCGGAAAATTTGGAGTAATTGCGCCGTATAGTAAAGATTTTTGTGATGGTTGTAATCGATTGCGATTTACAGCACGCGGTGAATTACGCTTATGTTTGTTTGGTGAGGGAAATTATTCAATTCGTCATTTATTACAAAATAAAGCTGATAAAACTCTATTGCAGCAGCAAATACTTTCAGCATTAACCACAAAACCGGCGGCGCATCGATTGAATGAGTCGTTAACCGGTAATGTGATTAATTTTTCTAAAATCGGCGGTTGAAGTAATAATATAGTAAGGTGAATTATGACGTACTACCATATGATTGATGTCAGTGATAAGCTGGCAAGTAAAAGAATTGCTATCGCAAGTGGCAAAATTTATGTTGGAGAAAAAGTATTCAAATTAATTAGTAATAATCAGATGATTAAAGGCGATCCGTTGCGTTTAGCCGAAGTTGCCGCAATAATGGGTGCCAAACAAACCAGTAATTTAATTCCGCTTTGTCATCCACTAGGATTAGATAAAGTTGAATTTATTAGTGAACTAATTGCAGCAGAAAATGCCATTCAAGTTTATTGTATTGCAATTACCAGTGCCAAGACCGGGGTTGAAATGGAAGCTTTGGCTGGTGTTAATGCTGGATTATTAACAATTTATGATTTGAGTAAAATCTCCGAACCGGCATTAATTATCAGCGATATAAAATTGTTGTTAAAAATAGGTGGTAAAAGTGGCGTCTGGTTTAATCCACTGGTTAGTGATTTTCCTGAATGGTTAAATGATTATTTACCAACAGCGGTTACCTTGAATGAAATTGAATTTGCGACAATTACCTTAAGCGATCGCGCTAGTCGTGGTATTTATGAAGATAAATCCGGTAAATTACTGCAGCAATTATTAGCTAATGCTGGAGCTAAAAGTATTGGATATAAGGTATTGGCAGATGATGCTCAATTGTTATTGGCACATATTGATAAATTGATTGCCGTTAAACCCCAACTTATTGTTACCTGTGGCGGAACTGGAATCGGCGAACGCGATATAGTTCCGGAAACCCTGGCGCAATTGGGCGGACGCGAAATTCCCGGAGTTGGCGAATTATTGAGAATTTATGGCAGCAAATTTACTCAATTTAGTTGGGGTAGCCGCTCGGTGGCATATGTATTGAATAAAGTATTGATAATCGCTTTACCGGGAAGCTCCAAAGCCGTTAAAGAAGGATTTGATTGTTTATTACCAATTTTAGGTCATTTAATAAAAATGGCACAAGGTGGAAATCATGATTAGTTATTTTGAGGCAGTGGAATTAATTGAAAAAAATGCTGCTATTGCGGCAACAGAACAAATTGGTGTTGGTGATAGTTTAGGTAGAATCTGTGTTAATGATATCATTAGTCCATTAAGATTGCCAACTTTTGATAATTCAGCAATGGATGGTTTTGCTGTCTTTTCACAGGCAACAATTGCGGCGACAAATGATAAACCGTTGCGGTTTGAAGTTGGTGAAGTGATTCCTGCTGCTATTAGTGAAAGTAAAATCGCCTTGGCAATGAATATGTGTAGTGAAATTATGACTGGAGCGGCGATTCCACAAGGGTATGATGCGGTTATTCCAGTTGAATTGGTTAATGAAATTAATGATAATGGTAAGCGTTATATTGAAATTACAGAGCCAGTAGCAGCTAATGCAAATTTGCGGTTTGGCGGAGAAGATGTTCAACTTGGTGAATTAATCATTAAACAAGGTTGTAAAATTTCGCCGGCTGAAATTATGCTGTTACGGGCAGTTGGCGTTACTGAAATTGAGGTTTATAAAAAAATTGCCATTGCAGTTGCGGTTAGCGGTGAAGAAGTTAGTGAAAATTATGCTAAGGCATTACAGTACGGTGAAATTTATAATTCCAATGCGCCGTTATTAAATAATATGCTGGCGGATAACTGTTTTAGTAGTATTTATTATGGTATTTTACGCGATAATAAATCAGCTTTGATTGATTACATAAATGCGAATGTGAATAGCCAAATTTTGCTTACTACCGGGGCAGTTTCCAAAGGGAAATGGGATTTTATTCCGCAGACCCTTCGTGAAATTGGCGCGGAAATTATTTTTCATAGCGTTGCGATACGTCCAGGCAAACCGATATTATTTGCCAAGCTCGCCGATGGACGATATTTTTTTGGTTTGCCGGGAAACCCAGTGTCATCTTTTGTTGGATGGCGGTTTTTTGTGATTCCATTAATTCGCTCCCTATTTAATCTTAGCCGTGAAAAAACTATTCAGGCACAAGTTAGTGGTCAATTTAGTAAAAAGCATAAATTACGTCAATTTTTAAAAGCAAAATTAGAAATTGTAGCTGCGCAAGCAGAAGTTACCATTAGTCCAGATCAGGAATCATTCAAAATCAAACCATTGGCAAGCAGCAACTGTTGGGCTATAGCTGAGGAAGATGTTAATAAATTGAATATTGGTGATTTAATACCAGTTGTTCCATTGTACCATGATTTTTCTAGACAATAAATACCAGAAGGTATTTTTATTATTACTTATCTATGCTAGTTTAGGGTAAAATTTCGGCTGGAGACTAATCAATAATTTTTTTAGGGATGTTTTATTATGAGCAAAAAAGGACAAGAAACCGCGGCTTTAATTTATGAAGCAGTTTTACCAGCGGGAATTAAATCTTTTTCTATGTGTTCAACTCGGTTACGGATTACTTTGAATGATTATAGCAAAATTGAAATCAGTAAAATTGCCGGTTTTCCAGGAGTTATAAATGCGCTGGTTGCCGATGATCATTTACAGGTGGTTATGGGTGTTGGCGATGTAGTTGATGTTTATAGCGAATTCAAGAAAATAGCCGGATGATAGTTATTTTTAATGGTTTTGGTTCAACCAGATCTATACGTAATTATGAAATGGAAGTTAGCAGTTCAGTAACGGTTGCTCAACTACGGCAACAATTGAAAAGCAAACTATCTACTGGATCAGCAGCCAGTGAATTAATCAATTTGCTGGATAGTTGTGCTTTTGCCGGCAATGAGCAGGTTTTTTCTGAAGATTATCTGGTGGATCAGCCGCAGATTATAAACATTTTACCTCCGGTGTGTGGTGGTTAATCGGTATTCGGCACAAATATTATTGTCTGAAATTGGTAGTAGCGGTCAGGAGCTGTTGCAGCAAAAACATGTTTTATGTATTGGTGCAGGAGGTCTGGCCGCTAGTGTTTTACCCTATTTGGTAGCCGCTGGAGTTGGTGAAATAACCATAGTTGATGATGATAGTGTTAGTATTTCCAATTTGAATCGTCAGGTACTATTTAAAGAACATGATGTCGGCAAATTAAAAGCAGCAGTAACCAGTAATTATCTACAGCAACAAAATCCGCAAGTTAACATAAATTATCAAACCATTCGCTTTAATTTGGGTAACGGCTTGGATTTGGTTAATAATTGTGATCTGGTCATTGATTGTAGCGATGATTATGCCACTAAGCTGGCAATTAATTATTGGTGTGGGCAATTAACCAAGCCTTGGGTTTATGCTTCGGTTTTGGGCTGGGATGGACAGGTGGTGTTGTTTTCTATGCAGGATGACGCTAGCCCGTGTTATAAATGTTTTCAACAAAAAACACCAACCAATTTAACCAGTTGTTCATTAAGTGGTGTAACTGGTCCGGCGGTCAATCTGATTGGCAGTCATCAGGCAATATTGGCGTTGCAGGCGTTGTTGGGGCAATACCATAATGCCGATCGTTTACTGGTTTTTGATATCTGGCATTTGGAGATGCAATCATTTGCTTTGAAACGACAGCTAGATTGTAAATATCATAATCAGACACTGGATGAAATTCCGGCAATTTATTACCATCAACTGGCAGATAAATCATCGACGATTAAACTTATTGATGTACGAACTAACGAAGAATGGGAACAGGGTCATTATCCGCAAGCGATACATATTCCGATTGGCTCATTGCTAACTTCAGCTGAACAGTATTTGTCGTGGGATGATGAACTGGTTATTTATTGTAATCGGCAGACATTAAGTCAATTAGCCGTTAGTAATTTGCGCGAATTGGGTTTTAAGAAACTCTATGTCCTTAAAGATGGATATAAAAAAATATGAAAACTATAATAAAATTTTGTGATACGACTATTGATATTGGTAATTATCTGCAGCAAATGGCTAATTTTGAACATGGTGCAGAGAATATTTTTATTGGTAAGGTTCGCAAAGAAAATCAAAACCGGCAAGTTGTTGGTATTGAATATGAAATTTTTGCACCGCTGGCAGAGAAAACCTTAATGGATTTATGTACTAAGGCGCGTCAGGATATTGATCTGAATTTAGATTTATGTATTGTTCATCGTAGCGGTTATCTCGAAGTTGGTGAAGTTAGTGTGGTAATTATTGCAACATCTAAGCATCGTCATGAGGCTTTTACTGCGTGTCGATTCATAATTGAAGAAATAAAGCACCAGGTTCCAATCTGGAAACAAGAGCATTATACCGATGGTATGAGTGAATGGGTAAAAGGACATGCGCTCTGCTGCCATGGTTAATACCGCGTTATGCCTGTTAATCGGTGGCGAATCGCAAAGAATGAAGCAGGATAAGGCTCAACTACGGTTACCTTCCGGTAAAATGCTGGTTGAGCTAATGGTTGAGAAATTGGCTCAATTGGCACCGGCACCAATTTTTTTAAGTGGCGATAAACAATTCGCTGAATTAAGTAATCTACCAAATATTCCGGATATTTTTAAAAATAAAGTTGGTCCGGTTGGTGCGATTATCAGTTGCGGTAAATATTTGGCCCAGCATTTTCCCCGACTAGAGCAAATGATTTTAATTCCGGTCGATATTCCTAACCTAAGCATCAATAGTCTTCAACAATTACACGCAAGTACAGCTATGGCAGCGTATTTTGCCAATAATCCATTACCGCTAAAATTAAAAATTACGCCACAGCTACTGATGGTGATTGATGAATTGATTCTGCCAATTAATCGTGTGGGTGGTTATTCAGTTCGACAGTTTATGGCTAAACTTGATTCATATGAAACATTAATCATTGCTGATCCTGATGAACTGCTCAATTTTAACTATCCTGAGCAATGGTTGAATTACATCAGTTCGATAACACAATGATTACTATATTCGTTACCTAAACAAACTCTAAGCATCGTCACAACTCACACCAATCAAGAGTGAAAGTCTTCCATGTTTAATATCACCTATTGCAGGACTAAGTTGTAGTAATTTTGCGATAACCATATTTGAAGTATTGATTTTTAATCATCATCGGTTATTCATCAGCAAAAACTCTATAAATTCACCCAACTGTACCGGTTTTAATCAAATATTTCCCTGGAAATAAAAAATAAATTGTCAATATAAATTTGATAATAAAAGTAGATTTTTTGAGCGTGCTAAATTAATTGAAAATTAGCTGACATTGTCTAAGCATTCTTATTAATGCTTAGGATATAATCAGGCAGTTGATTTAGTGACCAGCCTCGCGAGACGACCGTATCCGGAGTAAGTAATAAAATCAATGAAAATATTTTTTTAGGAGAGTAATGTGTCTGTAAAAAAATCCATATTAGCCATGTTGGCTATTTTTCTAACTAATAGCGTGATGGCGGTTTCATCTAGTAGTATAATTTTAAATTTAACCGCGGATGATGGTTCGCAACCAAGGAATGTTAACTGTCAAAATAATCAGTGTTTTTGGCATAATAGTGCCAGCCGCAGTCTAAATAAAGCTGAAAGCGATAATAGTTTTTGTCGTGGAACCAACGCCATTATTGGCGGAACCGGGGTTATTTTGGAAAGCGGCGCTTATGATATGACCTTACCAACAGGAATTGCAAATAGCGTGGATAAACAGCATAAGCATGACGTTATTCTTGAATTATTCAATACACCATATAAAGATATAACACCGCAAATGTTAAAACGTTATGTTGATCTGGGTTATGGTTCAATCTGGATTTCGCCGCCACAAAAAAATGCTTATGTACCGTATTGGCAGAAAACGATTCCGGCTTGGTATGGCGCTTACCAACCACTTGATTTTGGACAAATTGGTGATGAACATAATGTTATGTCATTCGGTAGTGCGGATGATTTGGCAAAGTTGGTAAATGATGCGCATAAAGTTGGACTGCAGGTGATTGTTGATCTGGCGATTCATCAATTTGCACAGCCGGGGGTAAATGGTACTCATTATTACCGTGAATATCCGGGACAAAAATATACTTTTGAATCGGGAAATATGACCGCAATTGAAACTTTTTGGTGGCCGCAAACCCGAGTCAAAAATTATTTACCATTAGCTGGTGTTAAATGTCAGGAAAGTAGTATTTATGATACGGCAGATAGCATTGCATTAGAGGGAAATAATCCCAATGGCAATAAATTTGCCGGCAAAATCGTTGAAAGTGCACCATGGCATAGCGATTTTTCTGGATTAAATGGTTGGTTTGATGGTGTTTTACCCGCCGGCAGTAATTCTTCAATTGGCGTTGAGCAAATTTCCTGCCGCACTGAAGCGGTATTTAGTGGTTTTGCCGCTTGGTTATTGGGCGCAAATTATTCGCATGGCGATATGAGAGCTAGTGCTGATCCACACCGCGGATTTAATGTTGATGGTTTCCGGATTGATGATATTAGCGGTCAAAGTGTCGAGTTTTATCAGCGATTATTTAAAACTACCGCCAAATACAATCATTCAAGAAATTTATTTTTTGGCGAGTATCCAACCGAATCGGCAACCGACTATTATAAATATATGGCAATCAATACTGTTGGTGGTAATCAGTCTTCAGCACATACCATGAAAATGTTGAATTTTCCATTAGTGATAGCACTAAAAAAAGCTTTTAATGGTGATCACTTCCAAAGTACATTACAAGCCAGTTTTGATTCCAGTCATGCCTATCTTGGAATCGGTAAGATTCCGGCTAATAATGCTATCAATTTGGTGATTGATCAGGATACTGCACCAGATAGTATCAGTTCGCGGGCAATGTGTCCGTGGGATGGCAAGCCGCAATTTCCGGATTATGTGATGAATTATTCCATAGCGCCATTGGCATATGGGGTTATTCTGGCAATGGAGGCTGGAACACCGTATGTATTTGCTGATCTACAGGCGCAAAACAACCGTGGTTTGACGGAATCCGGTGAATGGTCGGCTGCAGTTGCTAATGGCAGTGTTTCATTCTGGAATCAAAATGAAGTTATTGCCGGAATTTATTTCCACAATCACGCCCAAGGTAAAACCATGCGTTGGGGGCAGGCGCTGAATGGAAATGATGCTGTGGCAGTATTGACCCGCGGTAATGAGTATTTGTTTATCATTAATAAATCCAGTCAAGCGTTCATTGCCAAAAATTCTCCAACAGAATTGAAAGACGGTCGATATATTGATTTGATGTCCCGTCAGATTATTAGCGTAAAGAATAAAAATCTGGGGCAGGTTTATATTCCAACACAGTCGGTCATGTATTTTGTACCGTATGATGGCAAAATCTAGCTAGTTATTAAAGTTTCAATACGCTGGTTAGAGATTGTAATCAGCGGATTGAAATAACCTCGATTTTGCTAAATTTCTTAATCTACTGAGTATGATAAATATATGCTGTCTGGTAGCTTTCAATTTCCTGACGGACAAACGCCAGCATGAATTTTATGCCATAGGGATGATCAACCTCCATATCACTAAACGGAATTATTCCCGGAACCATAAAATCCTGATTGGGAATTAATAGTAGTTTTACGCCCGGAGAACCTTGTGCCGCAGTTGCCAGAAAAGCCGTTTCACTATTAATGGTCGGGACGATTGAATCATATTCAAATGCCAAAAAAGTTACTGGAGTTTTGATATACCAATTATAGATATCGGCGGCGATAAATTGCTGTTTAAAAGTTAAATTTGATTCCAGATTTGGGGCGGCAATTAGTGACACCGAGTTGTTACTTAGACCATAATCCAGTTCTTTTGCCTGATCGACTAAAATTCCATACATGGCACCATCATTTATCCCTACGGACTCCATAAATTGAGCCACGGTAGTTGTCCCATTACTGTGAAAGCAATGAGTGCAATCATAAAACTGCGAATTATAGAAACTGGTGGCTGATTCGGTACCAACATATTTAAGATAGCCATTGATACTATCGGCAAAAAATCCAGGTTTGGCAAACGCGGTAATCCAATAATTGTTGACATTATACGGTAAGGTTTTATCCTGATTAATATTGGCAAACATAAATGGATACATTACTTGCGATAGATTATAGGCACCAACGACGGGGATTGATTTGGCAAGATAAAGATTTTGTTGCTGAAGAAAATTTGGATTATCCTGTAGGAATTTGGTTGTCCATAACGCATAGCTGCCGCCTTCCGAATAGCCGGAAATAAATAATGGTAATTGAGAATTGTTTTGTCCGGCGGATTGCGTGATTGGGAGTAATGGTTTTATTAGTGGTGATTGTAATGCCGCTTTTAGCAAATAAATACCGCTTAGGGCATTGGCGGCGGGGAAATTAACATAAGGATGAACATTACTTTCATCACTACCAAAACCGGGATAATCCGGAGCCAAGACCAGATAACCGGAGCTAGACAATGCGGCAGCTAATTGGGGGCTAAGCAGGAAATTATCCTGATTGAAGCGTGACGGAATATTACGTTTGTCCAAAATAGTGTAATGGTAAAATAAAACGATGCCTTTTAGTTGGCTTAAGGGCTGAGGGAGTAACATTGCCCCAGATAACTGATGAGGTTGATTATCGGCACCAATTGCGGAATATTCAATTTTATAACCAATGACGCTTTCAATATTGGCGGCAAATAAATCCGGTGGCGATTCAAGGTTAAGTTTGGTATAATTACTGAGATTTTCCAGATTACGCTGGCAATTATGGCTATATATTCCATCACAGATGATATTGCGGTAATAACGAAGTAGTTTGCCCGCCGAATACGTAATTACTTGCGATTCGGAATATAGTTGACCATATTTTTGCGGGATATCCAGCTGTGAATAATTATGCGGTTTGATTAAAGGCAGATAGTAGCTTTCATAATCATGTCCCAAAAATTGTAAATTTTCGGCAAAAGCTATCGGCAGCCACCATATTAAAATTATCAGCAGTTTTTTCATATCCACCACGACTAAATTAATCAGAGGCTAATTATGCCACATTTTGCAATCATTGGGCGAGATACTCAAACTGGTTCGTGATGGGAGGTTTATTGTCCGTCGCGGTTGCCAATTGTAAATACCATCGTTGTTGCCGCCTAGTCATTCTAATTGATCTGAATCTTTAAATCTGGTTGTTATCATTGTTCTATACCCAAACAAATTCATTATCTTTGGTCGTTATTTTGCTACTCACTTACTAGTTGTAAGCTTCGCAGCAAAATGCCTACTTGTATTTCGAATTTGATTGAGTATAGTGGTTTAGTAAGTTTTGAATGTGCCAAAAAGCAATATTAATCAATCACTATTTTGCCGGAATTTTGCTTAAAAGTACTTAATTGGATGGATTAGGCAGAATCGCTGATAAGATCAAACTATTGAAGTGTTATAATAACATCATTATTTTTAATGAAAATAGCGAATGGAGAAGAAAATGCGCCGGGTATTAATGGGGGTTTTACTGGGGGTTACAGTTAGCAGTTATGCGGTTGATTTGGATACGGAGTTTGAAAATCAGGCAGAATCACAACTTGATAAGACTAAAGTTGATGGAAAACATAAAATGGTGGTTGAATCACAGCCGGTGGCTAAAAATTATTATACTGCGCCGGTAACGTCACCGAGTTACTATATTGCCAATAATAATTATACTCAACAGGCATTTGCCGCAATGTTTTATATGAATACTTACCGCGAGGAAAGTTCGGTCAGTCAACACGACGATTTCTGGGCGCACACCTTTGAAGATGGCGCGTGGAATTTATACGGCAATGTCGGCTGGATGTATTCGGCGTTACCGAGTAGCGGTTGGGCGGCTGGCGGCGGTTATACCGGCTTATTGTGGGGACAAACCGGACGAACCAATGGTTTTGCCTTGGGTGGTAGTATTTTAGCCGGTAACCTGGGAACCAATGGTCTTAACCCCAGTGCTAATTATAATCAAATAATTATTCCGGTCAATCGCTTGTTTACCATGCCGCAAGCATATATTGATTACCAAATTCATGATACCTGGGAATTTATCGGCGGTAACATGATTGTTACTAATCCGTTTATGCAAACTGATGTGGCTTACCCAACCTCGGTATCGGTGGCGCCAAATTCCTATACTGGCGTGCAGGCGCAATGGCAGCCGACCCGGGAGATGACTTTTACTGCACTGCGGACGTTTTATTTTAAACCGATTGATGCTAATTGGTTTACCCCAACTACCAACTATGAACGGAGTTTCCAATATAATCCCGGTGCCTCAATTTTTACCAATGTTAATCAAAAAACTTCTGGTGCGTTGGCCCTGGGCGCCCAATTAAATCCCAATTCCAATTCCCAGACCGATGTGTGGTTTTATCAATTTTATGATTATGTAAATTTGGGCTATGCCGATAGCAGCTATAACTGGCAGCCAAGTAAACTAATCGGGATTAATTTTGCGATTCAGGGGGCAATGGAACAGGCTAATGGCGCCAATATTGTCAATCAGCAAAGTGTCACTTCGCCGGTCTATACCTCCGGTTCGCCGCAGAGTAATGTGCTGGGAGCGAAACTAGGAATTACCTTAGATAACTGGGGTTTAACGGTGGCACACAACCAGTTCTGGGGTAATGGCTATGGTAATGGTGGTTTTATTTCGCCATATACCGTCTATAATGTGACCGATCCATTCTATACCTCATCACTATTGGCGGGTATGGTTGAGAAGGGTTCTGCTGGACAAGCCTACAAATATTCTGCCAATGTCGGATTTTTGGATAATACCCTGCTATTTACCGGAGCTTACGCTCAGTACCTAACTCAGGATGTCAGCAATTACCCAAATACTGCCGAGGTGGATTTTACCGTGCAATATGTGTGGCCGAATTTTCATAATGCACTGGTATTTACTGGTGAGTTCTCTTATCTGCAACAGCCTTCAATTCTTGGCGGCGATTTATATAGCCCGGTGCTGTGGGTTAGTTATGCGTATTAGTATCTTTATTTATCAATATTCATGTATTTGTGGCGCGCCATAGCTGTGTAGCAGCGGAATTACACCAGCCCAGACGTCCAGCTGTTCATCACTGGTTTTATCGCTTGGTGGACCACTACGTACTTTAACTACCGCTTCTGCCAGTTTTAATTTTAAAACGGCAGTAGCATTTAGTTCTTTGCGATCCGGTTGGCGAATTTTATCCCACCGTGATTCATCAAATAAATCAATTAACCCTTTTAACGCGGATAATTTTTCCGCTGATTCATCGGCAATCTGTTCAAATTGTCCATAGATTACTGCCGAACGATAGTTCATGCTGTGATGAAAGGCTGATTTGGCATAAACATAACCATCAACAATTGCAAAGCTGATGCAAACATCCTGCCCGACTAATTGTTTCAAGCGGCTGACAGTCGAACAATGGCAATACAGCCACTTATCATCACGCCAAAATAACATTGGAATTGAGTGCGGCTGATTATCAAGACTAAATGCCAGATGCCCGCATTTTGCCTCGTCAATAATTGAATTTAATAGTTCTTGATCATAAGATGCCCGTGCCGGCAGGCGATTGACTGTAGTTTTGGATGTTTTTGCCAAGCTCATGCTGATTTCCTTAATTGATTGAAGTAGTTGAGTCTCATGGTTATTAAAAATAATGTCGTTATCGTAACATAAATTCTATTTGAATTACAAGATTGTGATTGGGAATGGGTATATTGAATTAAATCTGTTGCTGGTTGGAATGGAGTCTGAAAATTTTTTAGAACGGATTAGTCTGAAAAGTCGCACTTTAGTGGCAAAAATCCGTTATACTCAATTCCGCTGGTTTAGGCGGTGGAGTTTTTTATTTTATGGAGTTTGGGGTGATGGATGAGGTGAAGTTTTCTAAAGAACAACAGCAGGAAATAATTCAAAAATTACAACGTTATTGTGCCCGAGAACTTGATCTTGAATTAAAAGGCTTTGATGCCCAATTTTTGCTGGATTTTATCGGTCAGGAAATTGGAATATATTTCTACAATCAGGGTGTGTTGGATGCGCAGGCGGTTTTGAGCAAAAAGATTGATGATATTCAGGATGCGATCGGGCAGCTGGAAAAATTTCCCAAAAAATAGTGCGTAAGTAAAAAATATGCGGATAAAATTTATTGATGAGTTGATTTGTTTTGGGGTGGGTATGAAAAAATATTTGTGGATAGTTTTATTTTTTGGAACAACGTTGTGTTTTGCTCAACCAAATACAAACGTAAATCAGTCAGGAACAGATAATAATTTGGTGATTCAATTAGTGGATAGCAAGTTAGTTAATCTAGACAATAAAATCGCAGCGGTTGCACAAAGTAATCAAGATGGTATTGCAGATTTAAAAGCGCGAACCGATGAGAAACTGGCGGATAAATTTAAGCAATTGGATGATAGAGACAATCTAATTGATCGGTGGCTGAGTGTGCTAGGCCTTATATTGACGTTTTTCGGGTTAATGGCACCATTAGGTGCTTTATTATTTAGTAGAAAAATAGATAAGAATATTAAAAACTCTCAAGCTATATTAGAAAGAGAAACTAAACAAGCAGTTGAGCAAATAGCAAGTAAAGTCAAAGAAGCTGATAAATTAATAAATAAAATTAAAAAAAATCATCAGGAGTCAGAGAAGTTAAAAAATAGAGAAGAAGAAACAAGTTCAAAACAACCGATTATTGAACAAAATAAACAGGAGATGAATGATAAATCAGCTGAAAAACCTGAAAATCAATTAATGGCTAATGATTGGTTTATTAGAGGATTAAATGCCCATAGCCAACAGGATTATTATGCTGCAATTACGTATTTCAATAATGCAATTAAATTAAATAATAATGAAATATTAAATTCTCAAATCTATAGTAATCTTGGAGTAGCAAAATTTAAGCTAGGGCTTAATGAAGATGCGATAAAAGATTATGATAAAGCTATTGAATTGGATAATAAAAATTATCCCGCCTATTTTAATCGCGCGATTGTAAATAGAATGCTAAAAAATAATGAGCTGGCGCTTAAAGATTATGATAAAGCTATTGAGTTAGAGCCAAGCAAGCCTGATGCTTATAACAATCGTGGGGTTGTAAAATTCGATTTAGGTGATTATGCTAGTGCAAAATTAGATTTTAATCAAGCTATTAAATTAGATGAAAATGACGCAGATGGATATAATAATCGTGGACTAATAAACTTTAAATTAGAAAATTACGGTAAGGCTCTATTGGATTTCGATAAAGCTACTGAGTTAAATCCACGTAAGCCTGACGCGTACATTAACCGAGGAGTGGTTAAATCAAAAATAGGACAGAATGAAGAAGCTCTTAAAGATTATGATAAAGCCATAGAATTAGACCCCAATAATGCTGAGTTTTACAGTAATCGAGGAACGATTAAATACAAACTTGAACAATATGAAGAAGCAATTAAAGATTATAATAAAGCAATAGAACTAGACTCTAAAAATATAAGAGCTTATTTTAATAAAGCTTGCGCATATGTTTTAATGAACAATAAAGAAGAAGCATTAAAGTGGTTAGAGAAGGCTTTGCAATTGGGTTATTCAGTTGAAGATATATTAAAAGATGAAGATTGGCAAGATTATTTAGAAGATAATGAATTTAAACAGTTGATCGCAAAACACAACAAATAGCATAGATAATTTTAGAACATGAAATTTGAAAGATATAGATGAAGAATTCTCCTTTAATTAATGAACTACAACAAACTTTAACTAAGCGTATCATGTTTCTCGATGGCGCGATGGGAACGGTTATCCAGAGCTATAAACTCACTGAAGAAGACTTTCGCTGCGAGAGATTCAAGGATCATCCACAGGATTTGAAGGGTAACAATGATTTATTGGTGCTGACCCGCCCGGATGTAATCAAGGAAATCCATAAAAATTATTTACTCGCAGGTAGTGATATTGTCGAAACCAATACTTTTTCGGCAAACATAATTTCGCAAAAAGATTATGGTTTGGAACATCTGGTTGATGAATTAAATATCGCCGCGGTCAAACTAGCCAAACAAGCCTGTAATGAAGTTATGCACGAACAGCTGGGTAGAAAATGCTATGTAGCAGGGTCAATCGGCCCGACCAATGTGACCTTGTCGATTTCACCGGATGTTAATAATCCAGCCTATCGCAGCTATACTTTTACTCAATTGAAAGACGTTTACTACCAACAGGTTAAAGCGCTGATTGCTGCCGGTGCTGATTTATTGTTACCGGAAACCTCGTTTGATACCTTGAATATGAAAGCTTGTTTGCAGGCAATTCACCAATTGGAGCAGGAGAATGCGACTAAATATCCGTTGATTTTATCGGTGACGATTACTGATTTATCGGGTCGAACCTTATCCGGACAGACGATTGAAGCTTTCTGGTATTCGGTTATGCAAAGTAAGCCGCTGGCAATTGGAATTAATTGCGCGTTGGGTGCGCGGGATATGGCACCGTACATCGCAGCGTTGGCAAAAACCAGTGATTGTTTTATCAGCTGTTATCCTAATGCCGGCCTACCTAATCCATTGGCGGTAACCGGTTATGATGAGACCCCCGAAATGACAGCTGGTTATCTTTATGAAATTGCCCGTCACGGTACATTGAATCTGATTGGTGGTTGTTGCGGAACTACTCCGGAACACATTGCGGCAATTGTTGCCAAAATGAAAGATCTTTCGCCGCATACACCAAGTTTACCACTGGCAGCAACCTGTCTGTCGGGATTGGAACCATTGGTCATTGACAATCGCAATAATCCGCAATTTTATATGGTGGGCGAACGCAGTAACGTTGCCGGCTCGCCGAAATTTGCGCGGCTGATTCGCGAGGGTAATTTCAGCGAAGCGCTGGAAATTGCCAAACAGCAGGTAGAAAACGGTGCCAATATTATTGACATAAATTTTGATGATGGCATGCTCGATGCTATGGAATGTATGACACATTTCCTGAATTTGGTTGCCGGCGAGCCGGAAATCTCCCGGGTTCCGATTATGATTGATTCTTCCAAATTTGAGGTAATTAAGGCAGGTTTACAATGTATTCAGGGCAAGGGAATCGTTAATTCAATTTCGCTAAAAGGCGGCGAGGAAGAGTTTTTACGGCAGGCAGCGATTATTCAAAGTTATGGTGCGGCAGTGGTGGTAATGGCATTTGATGAACAGGGGCAGGCAATCTCTACCGAGCATAAGGTTGCAATTTGCCAGCGTGCTTATCATTTATTAACCGAAAAATTGGCGTTTAATCCGGCGGATATTATTTTTGATGTCAATATTCTGACGGTTGCTACCGGAATTGAGGAACATAATAGCTATGGCGTTAGTTTTATTGACGCGGTACGGGAAATTAAACAGACGTGCCCGCTGGCGCTGACTTCCGGTGGAGTCTCGAATTTGTCGTTTTCGTTTCGCGGGAATAACGTTGTGCGGGAAGCAATGCACGCCGTGTTTCTGTATCACGCGATTAAAGCCGGGCTGGATATGGGAATTGTCAATGCCGGAATGCTGTCGATTTATGATGAAATTGATAAACCGTTGCGTGAAGCCTGTGAACGGGTTATTCTCAATCTGGATGAGCGTGCCACCGAAGATTTACTGGAATTGGCAGAACAGTATAAGGGGCAAAGCGTTGCCGTTGAACAGGTCAATGAGTGGCGCGGCTTGACATTGGAAGAGCGCATCAGCCATGCACTGGTTAAAGGAATTGATGCCCATATTGTTGAAGATGCCGCCGAAGCCTTGACTAAATACGGCACGCCGCTGGCAGTAATTGAACAGCCGCTGATGAACGGGATGAAGATTGTCGGGCAGCTTTTTGGTGAAGGTAAGATGTTTTTGCCGCAGGTGGTTAAGTCGGCGCGGGTGATGAAACGGGCGGTGGCTTATCTGGAGCCGTTTATGGAAGCAATTGCTGCAAAGCAGCAAACAGTGCAAGCCAAACCGACGGTGATTATGGCAACGGTCAAGGGTGATGTTCATGATATTGGTAAAAATATTGTGGCATTGGTTTTGCGCTGTAATGGCTATGAAGTGGTTGATTTAGGGGTGATGGTCAGTTGTCAGGCGATTATTGAGGCGGCGCGTAAGCATGATGCTGCGTTTATTGGGATGAGCGGGTTGATTACTCCTTCGCTGGATGAGATGATTTATAACGTTCAGCAATTTGAAGAGCAGGGATTTACTCTTCCGGTATTAATTGGTGGTGCGACAACTTCCAAGCTGCATACTGCGGTAAAAATTATGCAGCATTATTCGGGCGCGGTGGTACATGTCAACGATGCTTCACTGGTTGCCGAAGTGTGCAGTAAATTGCTCAATCCGGAAGTGCGCGATGCCTATCTTGCCGAAATTCGGACACAATATAAGCAGTTGCGCGATGATCATTTTACTCTGCAAAATAAAGTTGAATTGCCGAGTTATCTAGCTGCGGTTGCCAAACGGTTTACCAGCGATTGGGCGAGTCTGGAAATTGCAACTCCTCGCCAGCTGGGCGTGCATAAATTGGATCTGGAACTAAACGAAATCGCCGAATATATCGACTGGTCGCCGTTATTCTGGGCATGGGGTTTTAAGGGAATGTTTCCAAAAATCCTCGATCATGCCGAATATGGGCGTGAATGCCTGAAGATTTATAATGATGCTAAAAAAATGCTCGGCAGCATTATTGCCAATAAGTCATACCGCCCACAGGCGGTGATTGGTTGGTTTGCGGCACAAAGTGTTGGTGATGATGTGCTGTTGTATGATGGTACGGGTGAGAAGATCGAGAAACTGTCATTTCTTAGGCAGCAAAATGATAAACCGACCAATTATTCATTGGCGGATTATATTGCTCCAGTTGCCAGCGGGAAAACCGATTATCTGGGAATGTTTGTGGTGACTATGCACGAAGTTGAAAAACTCGCTGCAGAATATGAAGCCAAACATGATGATTATCATGCGATTATGGCAAAAGTACTGGGCGACCGCTTGGTCGAAGCACAAGCCGAATGTCTGCATAAAAAGATGCGCAAATGGTGTGGTTATGGAATCGATGAAAATCTGTCCAATGATGATTTGATTTATGAACGTTATCGCGGAATCCGTCCGGCACCGGGTTATCCGGCTTGTCCTGATCATACCGAAAAAGCCAAAATCTGGCGCTTACTGGATGCGGAAAATGCCACTGGTGCCAAATTAACCGAAAATTTTGCCATGTACCCTGCCAGTAGCGTTTCCGGCTATTATTTTAATCATCCGGAATCGAAATATTTTGCGGTTGGTAAAATCTCGCGCGATCAGGTGGAGGATTATGCTAACCGCAAGGGAATGAGTGTGGCGGAAGCTGAGAAGTGGTTAGCACCAAATCTGGGGTATGGTAAATAAAAACTGAAAGAAAAGATGTTTTATGTTTACCTACAAATAACTAAAAATGTCTTAGCTGAAAGAATTATAATTCACCAAAATTATGTTAATATACAGATTTACAATTTAAATTAGTGGTTTCGCCGTGTTGTAACATTAATATGAAATAAATGCAGAATAAATAATTGGTTTAAAAGGAATATAAATGGAAATAGTGTCTGCCATTATTGGGGTTATAATAGGAGCGTGGCTGAATAATCGAATCCAATGGAAGATTAATGATATAGTTAAAAACTTAGATGACTTTGCAGATGTAGTTTTTATAATTCAATTTTATTTATTAAAAAATCCAGAAAATAAAAAAGCTTATCAAGAAACTTATGTGAATGCTCTTGCTTCATTTGTTAAAATTCAAAACATTGTATCTGGTGAAGTCGAGTTAGATAAAATAGCTAAAGTAACTTTTGAAAACATCAATTGCTATAATAAGAATCAGTTAGAGCCAAATAACCGCAAACTTCTAGAAGAATCTTTAGATAAACTACATATTTGTATACACAACACTAGACGAGAGGTAACTACTTTTTGTTATATGTTAAAGCAATTATACACCTGTATTCAGTAAGGGTTAATTTGAGCCAAGCTTGAATTAATAAAAATTAGTATTCATTCGTTAGCTAAAATATTTCATGATCATTTGGATCGCCGCCATATTTACCAAAAAATATTTTATATAGTAGCTTATAGGTAAAACTGTAGACAGGAAAAAGTAAAGACTCCGCGCCCAAATACAACAAAAAAGGGTATTCATCAAACATGGCTGAAACGTTGACATTTCCTGAATGAATTGTTTTTGCAATAATAATTCCAAAAAAGCCCAAAAAATAAATTAAAAGTCCAAACAAGAAAAACTTCATAATAATCGAGTTTATTTTTTGTACAATTTCTATTCTTCGCCAGATAATATCTCTCTCTAGATTTAATAAGGCAATTTCTTTTTCTATTTGAAGTAACCGTTCACTAGATGCTGTTACTTTTTTTTCTGAAGTTAAATATTTTTCTTTTATATAAATTTCATCTAATTTATATTTATACATATGATATAGTCCTAGTTACCTTGTTAATTTTTATCCTAAACTAGACCAGCCAAAATTATCAATATTACTTGACAATCAGATAATTTGCGCTGTTCAGCAAGTAAAGTCTTCGTATATGCAAATGATATTTACTTTTAATTTGCTTGTTGACGGGTTTTAAATTCATGAAATTACGCTTCTATTTTAAGCCATTTTTTCAATAGTTAATTTTATACTAACTGAGCTATACTGGTTGTATATTTTATTTATTTTGTATGAAAATATTGAGTTCTCGCAAGCTTTTTGAAGTAGATATAAATCAATGTGTTATTTTACACCTATCGAATATTAACATGGTAAATATTTTACCATTAGTAAACAAAATATATTTACTAATGGTAAAATAATATCTTCAAAAATATTTACCGTAGTCAATCATGTTACTTCAAGATACATTTATTAACCGTAAAAAAGAATTATCTGAAATCAAGAGCGGAATTGCACTTGGACAAAGTTTTATAATTATAGCACCACGGCGGTATGGTAAGACCACGCTGATTAAAAAAATTGCTAAGGATGTAGAGTCGCAATATCAAGTCATTTACATTGATATTATGCGTTATGCACATAGTGTAATAAGCCTTGCCGAAGCGATTACCGAAGCATGTCTGGCAAAAATTGGGATTAGCGGCAAGTTACGCAACTGGTTAAACAATATTGATGCCAAATTGGATCTGAAAATCAAGTTTCAAGAGCTGGAAATTGATTTGATTCTTGAACAAATTATTGCCAATGATGGCTATTCTGCATTAGCCAAAGCATTAGAATTATCTGAAAAATTAGCGCTTAAACATAATCAGCGCTGGGTGGTGGTTTATGATGAAATTGGTGAATTGCAATATTTAGATGAACAAGCGATTCGGGTTATGCGCTCGGTAATTCAACACCATCAGCAGGTAAGTTATTTGTTTGCCGGTAGTCAAGAATCACTGATGAATAGCATTTTTATTTCCAATCGTGGAGCCTTCTATCGCTTTGGGATTATTTATCAGCTTACTGAGCTAGAATTAAAAGATGTGGTGGAATTTTTTCAAGCTAGTTTGACTAATGTTAGCGGAAGAGTAATTGATTTTATTGTTGATAATTTTCATGGGCACCCATATTATACAACCAATATTTTCTACCGAATTGTTCAGATGATTATGATGAAAAATTTGGGTGATTTTGGTTTGGTTGAGTTACGGGAAGTTATTCAAAATTTGTTAAGTAGTGAAACACATTATCTGGAAGACCAAATTATTCGTTTGAACCAGCGCAAAAATACTTTTGCAGTTTTGCAGGCCGCGGCGCTGGGCGACCCTTATAATACCAATACTCAGATATCCAAACAAAGTATCTATGCAACGCTAAAAGTATTAATCCAAGCTGGCTATCTACGCAATAATGCAGGTAGATATGAATTAACAGACCCGTTGCTTGGCTTATATTTGCGTGATGAAAGTTTAGTATTGTAATCTGGTTGTGGTAAACAAAATTGATGTACCAGTACATTAATTTTATGTACTGGTACATATTTTGATGATACCGAGATAAGCTGTGCCAATATCGATAATAAAACAAATCAGAGTCTTTAATAGGAAAAATTATGCCATACATTAATCTACAAATCACCAAGGGTGTGACGGTTGAGCAAAAAAAGCAAATTGTTGCCGAATTTACCCAAACGCTGGTCACTGTGTTGGGCAAAAAACCGGAACATATCCATATCGTTATTCAGGAAATTGAGCTGGATGACTGGGGTTTTGCGGGTCAATTGACCAGTGAACTACGCCGACAAGACTAATTTTTTAACCAACAAGGAGAACTTAGATGACACAACTAACATTTTACACTAACCCGATGTCACGGGGACGGATCGTGCGCTGGATGCTGGAAGAAATCGGCGTGCCTTACGAAGCCAAGGTGCTGGATTATGGAACGACGATGAAATCGGCAGAATATCTGGCGGTTAATCCGATGGGCAAAGTGCCGGCAATTGTCCATGATGGAGTAGTGGTGACTGAATCTGCGGCAATCTGTGCTTATCTGGCAGATGCTTTTCCGACAGCAGGTTTATTACCGCAAACTCCGGCAGAAAAAGCCGCTTATTATCGCTGGTTGTTTTTCGCAGCGGGTCCGGTTGAGCAGGCAATTGGGCTGAAAATGCTCAATGTCGAGATGACTGAGCAATGGCAGAAATCATTTGGCTGCGGTAAACCCGAAGATACTTTTAGCAACCTTGCCCAAGCGCTGGGTAAAACTCCGTATATCTGTGGTGAACGCTTTACTGCTGCCGATGTTTATGTCGGTTCGCATATCGGTTTTGGGATGCAGTTTGGCGGATTACCAAAATTGCCGGAATTTGTTGCTTATTGGGAGCGAATTAGTCAGCGTCCGGCTAAGTTAAAAGCCGACGAAATTGACAATGCTTTAATGGTGGCAGCGCAGTAAGCCAAAAATTAACGGGAGTCTTAAGACTCCCGCTTTTATTAGCTAACTACCCGAAAATCAAAAGTTTGATTGATAAAATTAAGGTTGCTGATTGCCAGGGTAATTACCGTTCCCGGTGGTTGGGCTTTGCCGTGAGCACCCATGTCAATTGAGATTGGCACTCCATCCAGCTGGACATTATTACGGTAAGTATAGGTTGCGCTAATCTGGCTGATTTGTTCCTGCTCAAAATAGCGTAACGACCAGTAGCGCTCCATGCTATCCTGAAATTTCAAATAGGCCGCATAGGTATCATCAAAATTTTCCACCACATTGGCAACGGCAAAATCGGTAGCCGCCAGCGGTTTCTTATTGGTCAAGAGACTGATAATTTGTGCCTGATTAACCAAATCGGCAGCCCGCCGTAACGGTGAAGTTGCCCAGGTATAATAATCGACGTTCAACCCGGTATGAGAATTGGGCGTTAAGGTCATTACCACCGGATACATTGGCTGTTTGACCCGGTAGATTGCTGGAATGAAGGCATTGGTGAGCATCCGCCCCCAACTGCAATTTGCCTGTATCATCAGCTCGCTGACTAATTTATCAATCGGATTGCCGCGTACCCGCGGTTTAATCTGGATTTTGCCATCGGCGGCAAATGAAAAATTATAATCCAGCACCAATTGGTTAACCGAAGTTTTTCCGCGTTTTTCTTCCAGTTTGAGCGCAAATTTATGCAGCAATTTCAATTCCTGCTCATAAGGATAACCGTGTTCCTGTTCCAGATTTTCGTGATTGAAGTATTGTTCCAATTCCTCAATCCGCAGATTGTCGCGTACCAATACCCGCTCCAACTGCGATTCCTGAGTTACTATATTTAGCTCATTATCCAGTGTAAAATAAATACTCACCACCGGCAGGGTTTTGCCCTGATCTAGGCTATAGTGGGCAATCACATTTTCCGGCAGCATGGTAATTTTGTGACCAGGATAATAAACGGTTGAAATTCGTTCGCTGGCAATGTCCAATAATTCGCGATTGAGTGATGGTGCCGAAATATGCACCCCGATAATCCAGCCATCTGCCAATTTTTGTACCGAAAAAGCATCGTCAATCTCGGTAGTCAACGCATCATCAATCGAGAAAATCTGAATTTGCTGATTGAGTGGAATTTCGTCGCTATGATCGCTAATGGTTAGTTCTGCCAATTCGGTTCCATGCGGAAAATAGTGTTTCTGGAAATTTTTAAACAACAAATCTTCAATCGAGGTAATATAACCAAGTTTATAAAGTAGCTCAGTCAGCGATAATTTCAGTTCCTTGCCGGCTTTGGTAATCGCTTTATATTCCAGTGAATTTTTATCGGGTTTACTTAGTAAACTCAGCGGATCACAGCTCCATTCCGGCTGTTTCAATGCCAGCAAATCATTATAGACGGCATCGAATTTAGCTTGATATTCGCGCATTTTTTGCAGTTGCAGTTTGCGGTCGTTAATCTCTTCACGGCTGCAGAGTTTAAAGGCTTGCTCGCCTTGATATACAAAATAAACCGCCGGATCATTGATCGCCAGAAATAGTCCCAGCCGATTGATTTCATTGTCATGGCTGCAATACAAGCTAACTAGTTCTTCCCAGCTCCAGGTGGCTTTTTCCTCGCACATTTCCCACAGCAGCTCATGATCAAAGCTGTCGCGGAAGTTGGTAAGCTGTGGCATAATTTGCTCTGGCACAGCATTAAAAGTATAAATCAAATTTTCATTTTTGATTTTTTTTTCGGCCGGGTTATCAATTAATGAAACCACACTATGTTTTTTTTCGGTGGCGATTAATTGGGCAAACTGATAACTGTTGTTGTCAAAAATTAGAGCAAAGGTCATTAAAATTTCAATATCAAAACAAGGATTAAAAGTAATACAATTGCTATTAGAAAGTAATTGTTGCGACGGTAGCTGCGTGCCAGTTCGGCGTAGCTGGTATTAAGCTGATTGGTTTCCTGAAGCTTATACAGGGTTGAAGCAAAATTGCGCGGCATGGTTGGCAGAATATATGACCAATGCGGCAGTTCTTCTTTGAGATTATGGATAAATCCCTTGATTCCCATTTGTTGGTGCAGCCATTTATTGAGAATCGGTTTGGCGGTTTTCCACAAATCCAGTTCGGGATTTAACAGCCGTCCTAGTCCCTCAACATTGACAATGGTTTTTTGCAGTAAAATCAACTGCGGCTGTACCACAATGCCAAAGCGCCGCGAAACCTGAAATAGCTTGATTAATACCTGTGCAAACGAAATTTGTGCCAGTGGTTTATTGAAAATTGGTTCACAAACTGCGCGGATGGCATTTTCAAATTGCTCGATTGGGGTATCTTTGGGTGCCCAGCCGGATTCAACATGGGTAATCGCCACTTTTTTGTAATCGCGGTTAAAAAACGCCAGAATGTTGATTGCCAGATAACGCTTGTCTTCTTCGGAGAGGCAGCCGACAATCCCAAAATCGAGCGCAATATAACGTCCATCGTCGCTACAGAGGATGTTTCCCGGGTGCATATCGGCATGGAAAAAGCCGAAATTAAACACCTGAGTATAGAAAATTTCTACTCCATAATGCGATAAGCGTTCAAGATTGATATTTTTGGCTTTTAGCGCAGCAACATCGGAAATCGGCGTGCCGTTCATCCATTCCATGACAATTACATCTTTGGTACAGTAATCGTAGTACATATTCGGAATGACGATGCGCTTATCCTTTTTATGCAAGCGGGCTAATTCGGTGGCATTGGCGGCTTCCTGCAAAAAATCCAGTTCTTCATGGATAGTATTTTCAAATTCCTGAATTACTTCCAGCGGGCGCAAGCGCTTGCCGTCTTTAAAGAGTTTTTCGACCAATTTAGCGGCGGTTTTAAGTAATTGAATATCTTTGTTAATTACTTTTTCAATTTTTGGGCGGAGAACTTTAACCGCAACTTCCTGATTGGTGGTTTTTAGCCGGGCGCGGTGGACTTGGGCGATTGAGGCCGAGGCTACCGGATCATCGCTAAATTCGCTGAAAATTTCTTCCAGCGGTGCGCCCAAAGCATTGACAATAATTGCGCGCGAGAGTTGTGATGGAAAGGGTTTGACCTGACTTTGCAGCTTGGAGAGTTCCTGCAAATACAATGGCGGAATAATATCCGGCCGGGTTGATAATAACTGTCCAAATTTGACAAATACCGGTCCTAAACGTTCAAATGCCAGTTTGACCCGGGTTGCCAACGGGGTATCCGGGCAGCGGCTGGGAATAAACCATAACAATGCTTCAATTAGCCATGCCAGCCGACTGGTATGGTCGTTGATTTTTAAAATCTGGAATAAACCATAACGTTTAAAAGTAACAATAATTTTTAGCAAGCGAAAGAAGCGCATTAGTGGTGAACCTGTTTTTCAAAACGTTTAGTCAATAGCTCAACCCGGTCGCGAAGGTTATCTACGTCCCGGTAAAATTTTTCCAGAGTGAATTTATCACTCACCAGCTCAGTTTCAAATTGCAGATATTTGCCCAGTGAGTAACTGCTATTATCGCGAATAAGCTGCAAATAGCTGATTAATTGTGTCAGTTGTTTTTCAACTATTACCGCCATTATTCCCAACACCTGCGAATTATGCTGATACAAGACATTGGTAATATTGATTTGTGCCAGTGCGGTTAAAAATTGCTGCCCAATTGTGCGCTGTCCTTCAAAGGTTATATGACGGTAAGTTTGCAGTTTATCCTGATGCAATAAGTGGCTGGCTGCCGCTGGAGTAATCGTAATCTGGCAATCCGGCTCTTCTTCTTCGGGGGCGAGTAATCCTTCCGGCGTAATCAAAAAAATAATTCCCGCCAGTGGTAAATTCAGGCGGATTAATTTTCCCGCGATTTTTTGCAATAGCTCACGCACCTGAGGATTAGCCTCGAGATGGAGATTTAATAGCTTGGCGATTAGTTTCGCAATTATCATGGGTGGATCTTTTCTAGTGTGCCCGTTAAATATTTTAGAACTTGGTTTGTGTTTCTCGTTCAATTGTTACTAAGGTTAGAGTTTATATAAATCAATCTCTAAAAAATATTATATTTTATCCAACGTCAGTTTCTGGTTTGAATACATACTCATAGTATTTGATTTCTGGACGCGAAGTATCGATAAAAAAGACGACGCAGTGTAGATTTACTACATAAGGAGTCTTTTTTGAGGTACGACAAAGTCCAGAATTCAAAGACGAAGAGTATATTAGCTCTTATACCCCTTATGCAGCGCAGTAATTCCCAATGTCAGATTATGATATTTGACCTTGGCAAAACCGGCCTCATACATCATCTGCTGCAAGGTTTCCTGATCGGGGTGCATGCGGATTGATTCCGCCAGATATTGGTAACTTTGCTCATCTTTAGCAATAACTTTACCCATAAACGGCAAAAATTTGAATGAGTAGAGGTCATAAAGTTTTGCCAGCGGTTTGTAAATTTTTGAAAATTCGAGAACCATCAACACTCCGCCGGGTTTTAATACCCGATACATTTCACGCAGCGCGATATCTTTATGGGTCATATTTCTTAAGCCAAAAGAAACGCAAACGCCATCAAAATAATTATCCGGAAACGGTAATTTTTCGGCATCGCATAGGCATTGCGGAGTGAGGATACCCTCATTAAGCAGGCGGTCGCGACCAGCACGTAACATTGATGAATTAATATCGGTATGCCAGACTTCACCGCTATCACCGACTATTTTTTTGAAACCTTTGGTCATATCACCGGTGCCGCCGGCGATATCCAGCACTTTATTTCCGGGTTTTAATTCAGCGGTGAAGAAGGTGAATTGTTTCCAAATCCGGTGCATCCCCAGCGACATCACATCATTCATAATGTCATAATTGCCGGCTACCGAATGAAAAACATCCGCAACCAGCGAGGCTTTTTGTTCTTCATCGACGGTTTTATAGCCAAAATGAGTTTTATTGGTCATGGTTAATCTTTCTGTGCTGTGGTTAACAGCATCGCATCGCCGTAACTGAAAAAACGGTAGTTATTGGCAATCGCATGCTGATAAGCTCTAGTAATTACGTCTTTGCCGCTAAAAGCGCTGACCAGCATTAATAAGGTTGATTTAGGTAAATGAAAATTGGTAATTAATTTATCGACAATTTGAAATTTAAACCCGGGAGTAATGAAAATATCGGTTTCGCCGCTTTGGGCATGTAAGCCACGGCTGGCAACGGTTTCCAGTGTTCTTAAGGAGGTAGTTCCCACCGCGATAACTTTACCGCCGCGCGCTTTGGCGGCAATGATTTTAGCAATCGTTTCTTCGCTGATGTGAAAAACTTCACTGTGCATTTTATGCTCGGCAATATTTTCGACACTCACCGGCTTGAAAGTTCCTGAACCGACATGGAGCGTAACTTCAGCGGTATCAACGCCGTTCGCACGGATTTTGGCAAGCAGTTCCGGCGTGAAATGCAATCCGGCAGTCGGTGCGGCTACTGAGCCATTGTGGGCTGCATAAACGGTTTGATAACGCTCATCATCAGCACCTTCGGCCTGACGTTTCATGTACGGAGGCAACGGCAGATTACCATATTGTTCAAGATAGGCATAAAGATCAACCGGAGTTTCCGTTTGCAGGGCAAATAAACCATCATGGCGTTCGCTGACAATTACCGTTAAATCGCCGGGCAAGATAATTTCCATCCCAATCTTAATGCTTTTGCTGGTACGAACATGCGCCATAAAATGCTGTTGGTCAATGATTCGTTCCAGCATTACTTCAACTTTGCCGCCGCTGGGTTTGTGCCCAAAAATCCGTGCCTTGACGACACGGGTATTATTGACAATCAGTAAATCACCGTGATTAAGATAATCGCTGATGTCGCTGAAATGGCGGTCAAGCAACTCATCACCCACTACTAATAGGCGGCTGTCAGCCCGTTCTGCCAAGGGATGCGCAGCAATTAGCTGTTCCGGCAAATCATAATCAAAATCAGATAATTTCATAAATTCTTCTAGTGGTTATAGTTATGATTAAATACCCAGCGTACGGCAAGAAATACCGTAAAGATGGTGAAAATTACTAAAATAATCCACAGCATCAGAAACTGCAATGGTGCCAACTCGCTAAACTGGAGATTACCAAATAAATTGCTGAAGGTTGCCAATAGCTGATTTATCCGCAGCGTCACAAAGTGGAGGGCTCCGCCAGCAATAATAGTTGCCAAGGTTACTTGCCACACCGCATAATGAATCAATGGACGCATAATAAAACTGTCGCTGGCACCAATCAGGCGGGCAACTTTGATCGCATCGCTCTTAATCAGCATTTGCAGGCGGATCATATTATAAACCACCAGCGCCAAGACCACGATCAACAATATTTGCGCAAACAAAATTACCTGATTGCTGAAATCAATTAAGGACGAAATTTTACCGGCATAAGCACTATCCATCTGAACACTATCAACCATCGGTAATTGATTTAACTGCATGGTTAAATGCTGTAAAGTTGCACTTTCGCTGGTGCTGGTATTGACAATCAAAATATCCGGCAACGGATTATTTGCCGATTCGATTACATCCGAAGCAATTGATTTCATTTGCGAATCTTTTTGCAGCTCCGCTAAGCCCTGTTCTTTACTGATAAACTGATAATTTTTTACCGAGGTAGCAGTAAGCGTATTTAACAGTTTTTCGATATTGGCAACATCGGCTTGATTGGCGGTTTTATCCAGATAAAGCATAATTTGCGGATAAGTGATGTTTTTGTGTTGCCAGTTATTGAGGTTGGCAGTTAGTGAAACCCCCAAGGCACACAGCGCAATAATTAGTGCCAATACAATGATGTTGATTAAATGTTCAAGCGGCTGTTTGAAAATATTCAGCCAGGCATGATTGAAGCTCTTAATATGATGACGAATTTTTTGCATGCTTACCCCCGAAACTGTCCGTTACTTAACCGAATGATGCGTTTGCCGTAATCACTTAACAATGATTCATCATGGGCTGAAATTACCAAGGTTACCCCGGCCTTGTGGAAATTTTTGAATAATTCCAGAATATTAAGGGCATTGGCACGATCAAGATTGGCGGTTGGCTCATCGGCAAGCAATATTTTTGGCTGATGAACGATTGCCCGCGCAATGCACAGCCGCTGTTGTTCGCCACCGGAGAGCTGCAATGGGTGGGCGTTGATTTTATGTTCCAATCCGACATTGATTAAGGCTTTCTCGACCCGTTCCATGGTTTCTTTTTCGCTGTAATTGCCGCTGATATCTAATGGCAGCCGAACATTGTCACGAACTGAACGGTCAAACAGAATCTTATGATCCTGAAAGACGATGCCGATATGCTGACGGATAAAGGTACGATGGTTTTGGCTGATTTGGCTGAGATTAATGCCATTTACTACCACATTACCGCTGGTAGCAGTTTGAATTCCGGCAATTAGTTTCAATAAGGTGGATTTTCCGGCACCGGAATGTCCGGCTAAAAACACCAGCTCACCCTTGTCGATACTGAAACTGAGGTTATTTAACGCAGTAATATTACCAGGATAACTTTTTGAAACTTGTTCAAAGTAGATGATTTTGTTTTCAATCATAGTTGTTCACTATTGTAAAAGTGGTTGAGTTGTTTGATTAGTTATTTATCAAGTCCGCAAAATACTAGTTTTTATTTAAAGGCTTTATTATAACATTAATGGAAAAATTAAGTCCGGTTAGAAAAAAATCTGATTTTGCAGTGCAATAAAAATGCAAAAAAACAACACAAAAACCCCAAAAAAAATGCCTTTTTTGCTATTTTTAGTGATTTTTGGGCAGGTTGTGCAAAAACACCGCAAAAAGCTATGCTAAAGTATCGGTGTGAGACAAGACGGTAGCTGTGGAAGGCCGCCGAAAAATTTGATAACTTGATAAATTAAGTATAATAACTATACATTATGAGCTTTGTGGAAGGAGCCTCAAAATGAAAAAACTGTTAGCCTTAGTGCTAGGAGCAATGTCGGTTGCTGCGTTTGCAGATGGTAATGAAGTCACTTTATATGGTCGTGTTTCCGTAGCTTTGGAAAACGATACTTTCCCGAGTAATACCCAATCTCAACCGGGTACAACCTCCGTTCAAGATTATGGTTCATATTTTGGTATTCGCGGTACTGATCAGGTTTATGGTCAGACTGCGGTAGTGTGGCAGGTTGAGCAATTCTTAAATATCGCCTCCGGTGAAGCCTATCAAAATACCACCGGTAGTAGCTGGGTACCTACTCATCCAGGTTCACAATCAACTTTTGGTTCTGGTCAAGCTACTTCTGGGGCAAACGTGTTTGCTTCTTCAGATAGTTATGTTGGTATTCAAGGTGACTGGGGACGAGTGCGGATTGGTAACTTGTCCAATACTTTCCGTACCAATACCGGCGCGGTTGACGTTTATAATGGTGCCAATGCCAACGTTTTCGGAACGTGGGATCGTACTTTAACTATTTTACCGTACAATATTCGCTATGATTCGCCAAGCTGGAGCAATGTATCATTTTCAACTTTTTACGCCTTTAATACCGATGGTAATTACAATACCGGTGGCGCCAATGGTAACGGAATGGATCAAGCCGGTGACATGAACGGCTATAACAACTCAGGAATTATCGGTTTTGGTTTATTCTACCAACCGGGGTACTTCTCGGCGACCTGGAATAATCAGGTTAATTTAAATACCGGTATGTATCAATCAATGGGTGGAACCACTGGTGGTTATGGTCCATATGACCCAGTATCCGGAACTTATCCGCAGGTTACCCAAGGCATTAATGCCTATTCATCACGGTTAGAGCTGAGCTACAATGATCCGGATAGCTTCTTTATTGGTGCTGGTGCCCAGATTACTCAGGGTTATGGCTATCAGTCAGTACCAGGAAATGGTAATATGAATAACCTATGGGTGATGCAATCGGCGCAAGGTAATGTAAATAGTTCATATTTTAATCAAAATAATTGTAATACTGCGGGTTGGTGTCCATTGAATACCGCTGTTTTAGGAACTGCAGAGTTGGGTATGTCATTAGGTTGGCATTTGGATAACTGGACGCCAAAAATCGGTTATGTCTATGGTTCTAATATGATGAATGGCGGTTCGCCATGGGATCTGATTTCCGGTAATAACCAAATTGGTGGTACCGGTTACCAACAAGCAATCGCCGAGCTGGATTGGAACATTACGCCACGGACGATTGCATTTATCAACTATGGTCAAACTTGGTGGGGTAATACCATGAATAGTATGATCAAAGGATCTAGTCCTAGTTCTAGCAGCATGACTGCAACTGGTGGTTCAATCAACATCAACAATGGTACTGCCGCTATTGGTTTCTCACACACATTCTAAGTTTACATTGTCTCTCAATGGGGGCTGCCGCGAGGCAGCCTTTTTCAATGTCCTTATTCAAAACTAAAAATCAATTTTCAAGCTAAATAACAGTAGGTTTTGCTGCAAAGTATCAACGGTACCAAGGCTTTGACCACCGGGTGGTGTCCGATATTGCAATTTGATCGGAATCAATAAACCATAGTTGATATAGTCAAAATTTATTGCTAGATGACGGGTCAATGGATAATCGATTCCGACCCCTAAAATCGAGGTAGTATCAACGGTTCCGGGATTTCCGACATAGGTCGTCATTGTAGAGCCACCCACCGCCAAGCCGGCACGGGCTTTTAGGTAAAACCAATCGGCAACCGGCAAATATCCAACCGCATTAAAACCAAAATAATTTTGCGAACCCCAAAAATTGGTACAATCCTGACAACCATTCGGTTGCGGGTATTCCTGATTGCCACTATAGGTATATGTTAATTCGGCGCTTAAATATGGATTGAAGCGATAACCGCCATAAAGAAATATTGGCGTTGAATAACCGGTAATATCACCCATATTGGCAGCCTGAATTTGGTTATTTTGCTCGTAGGTTTTGATTAGGCCATAATTGGCAGTGACATTTACTCCGGTTCCAAATCCGGCATAAAATCCGGTTTGGCTAAATGAATTGACTATTGGCGCTGATTCTTGCGCCAGAGCTGAATAGGCTGGTAATAATAGTAAAATTCCATATGCCCACAAAAGTTTTATTTTGGTAAACATTGTAATCCTTAAGCGTTTTAGGTCATTACTGTAAATAAATTAGCATTGATTGGCTATCAGCATTTTTGCTGATAAGTGTTTATAGCCGATTACGAGAGCTTGAAAATAAACTCTTTGTCATTGAAATTTGGACTTTGCATACCTCAAAAAGACTCATCATATCCTGTTATATACACTTCCGCGTCTTTTTTATCAGTACTTTGTGCCCAGGAGTCAAATCCGTCGAGTATATATTGAGTATTATATATAACTAAAGGACGCAAGTTTAGCACCGATTGGATAATTTTCGCAAATTGGCAATGATATGATAATATGGAGCGCTATAGATAAATTATGATTGCGAAAGAAGATGTTTTTTATTTTACAGCTTGTGAGCCTGTTTGGATTATTGCTGATTGCCAGCTTGTTTTCTTTTCTGGAAACCGCCAGTGTGGCGGTGTCGGAGCA